>JAADHJ010000047.1 GCA_013151915.1 Deltaproteobacteria bacterium | reverse complement strand
ATTAAATCTTTTCTTCCGGACTGTCGGTTTCCGGTTCTTTCGGCTCTTCCGGGGTTGGTGTCGGGGGTGTTTCCTTCTTCTCCTCCTCCTCCTCCTTCTTCTCCTCCTTCACTTCCGCCTCTTCGCTTTCAGGGGAGTCGTTTTTGTTCCGGGATGCCTCATCAATGGCCTTTTCTTCCTCCCCTTCAGAGCCCTGCTTGAAACCGCGAATGGCCTTTCCCAGGTTCTGGCCGATCTCAGGGAGTTTCTTTCCGCCGAAGAGAAACATGGCGACGATGAGGACAATGAGGAGCTCCTGCATTCCCAATCCACCGATCATTGCGTGGCCTCATTCGGTCTCTTGGCGTTGCTGAAAGTGTCCCCGATATCCATGGTCATCTGAACCAGGTCGTGCCGTTTGCCCTTGGCGTCGAGGACGTAATTCTTGAGGATGGCTTCCTTGTAAAACCCCAGCCTGGAGAAGACCTTGAGTGCGACGTCCTGATTCTGAAGTACTTCCGCCGTCAGCTTTTCCAAACCCTCGTCCCTTGCGTTATCAAAGAGCTCCTTCGCCAGAATGCGGGCCACGCCGAACCTTCGATAGGCCGGGGCCACAACTATCCGTATGCCGCCTAAGTGGCGCATCCAACTAAACGGTTTGCGGTGAAGCGTTCCATTCGCTGCCACCTCATCACCAATGAAAACGAGAAGGGGCAGCACACGATTGTAATCAATGTTCTGAAACCAGGAACGTATGACCCTGGGGTTTGAAACATCGTTCCTCAAATAGAGGCAGTCCTCTTCGTTAAGTGTTTTGAAGAAATCAAGAACCGCGTCCTCGTCCAGCCGCCTCATGGGGCGGATAACGGCGGAGGTGTTTTCGTCAAGTTTAAACTCTTTCGGATATCGATCCAATAGCATTGCATCTCCTCTTTTTTGCTAATACTCCATGTCCCAGGAACCGGAAATGGATTCCGAAAACTCCATATATTTCTGCCATAAGATATTGACGTCGTTTGTCATGATGAGGAGGTCATGCTTCACGTTCCGGGCATCAAGGACATGGTCCTTCAGGATGGCTTCCTCTCGAAAACCGAGGCGGGAAAAAACCTTTCTGGCGTCATGCTGATCCGTGAGCATCTCGGCGACGAGTTTCTCCAGCTTTGCCGCAAGGGCATTTTGAAACACCTCGGCGGCCATGGCCCTGGCCAACCCCTTCTCCCGGTGATCCGACGCAATCACCATGCGTATCTGGCCAACGTGCCTCATCCAACTGAAGGGGTTCTGGTGCAGGGTCGCGTTACCCACAATCCGATCACCTGAGAAAGCGAGGATAGGCAATACCCGGTCGTAATCGATGCTGTTGGCCCAGTTCTTAATCACGTCGGCGTTGGCCACGTCATCCCTGAGATAGAGCATGTCGGCCTTTGAAAGGCCGCCGAAAAAGTCAAGCAATGCCTTTTCATCCTGCTTGACCATGGGACGAAGTGTTACGGATGAGCCGTCTTTCAGAGTGATTGATTTAGGGTATTCGTCAAGAATCATGTTTTCCTCCTCTACTGTTGACAACCTTGTAAAAAATCTCTCTGGCCCCACCCCAGGATGTACACGTCCATCACTGTTCAGGGTTAAATTAAATTATACCGTAAGCGATCTCTTATTCCAAACATAGAATGGGTAGCGTCGGCTCAGCGCGCGAAATTTCGCCTGACAGTTCCACCATATCTGAGAAAAATATACCCTGCTCCCACAGCGAACCCCCCGATATGGGCCCAGAAGGCGACCCCCGCTGAACCGGTAGCCCCCGCGATGGAAAAGGACCCCAGAAAGAACTGGATGAGAAACCACAGGCCGAGGAAGATGACGGCCGGGATCTCAAACACCTGAAAAAAGAAAAAGATGGGTATCAGGGTCAGAACCTTTGAACGGGGATAAAGCAGGAAATAGGCTCCCATCACACCGGCGATTGCTCCACTGGCACCGATCGTGGGGATCTGGGATCCGGGGTGAACAATGAGTTGGGCCATGGAAGCGGCAATGCCGCTTCCCAGATAGAAAACCAGGTACCGGACATGCCCGAGAGCATCCTCTACGTTGTCGCCGAAGATGTAGAGAAAAAGCATATTGCCGATGATGTGCAGGAACCCTCCGTGCAGGAACATGGATGAGAACAGAGAAATAAGGGCAATATAAAAATACTGGGGTGCATTGAATACAATGTACACGATGCGTTCCGGCACCATCCCGAAGACGTGGACCCACTTCTGTAGCTCGGTACCCAGGGACAGCTCAAAGAGGAAAACCAGGACGTTTACGCCTATGAGGGTATAGTTTACAACCGGTGTGGTGTGGGAAGGTATGTTATCTCTTAAAGGGATCAAAAAAGGAACTTTCTTCTCTGAAGGTGGGCCGGCATCGTCGCCTTGCGAGGGAAAGACCGCCCCGGCGGGTTTTCCCGCCGGGGCCGGCCAAACCGGTTTCCGGCTAATCTTCTACTGCGGGGTATCTCAGGCAGGCCTGTCCAAGGAAGATGGCCTCTTCATCCAGCTCTTCCTCGATCCTGAGGAGCTGGTTGTACTTGGCGATCCTCTCCGCCCGGCACGGAGCCCCGGTTTTAAGCTGGCCTGTGCCGGCGGCCACGGCCAGATCGGCGATGGTGGTATCGGTGGTCTCTCCCGAGCGATGGGAAATCACGATGCCGTAACCGGCCCTTCGGGCGATGCGCATTGTCTCCAGTGTCTCGGTAAGTGTCCCGATCTGGTTGGGTTTGATAAGGACGGCGTTTGCCACCCCTTTACGGATTCCCTCGGACAGGGTCCGGGGGTTTGTCACGAATATGTCGTCACCGACGATCTGAATTCTGTCCCCAAGTTCGCGGGTCATTACAGCCCATCCGTCCCAGTCCTCCTCCGCCATGCCGTCCTCGATGGAAACAATTGGATAATCGTCCACCAGAGAGGCGTAATAAGTTACCATCTCCTCCGGCGTCAGTTTCTTTCCCTCCGATTCAAGGACGTAAAACCCATCCTTGAAGAATCCCGAGGCAGCCGGATCAAGGAAGATGGCAACATCCTCTCCCGGTCTATACCCGGCGGCTTCGATCCCTTTGACGATGGCGTCGAGGGCCGTCCGATGGTCTTTGATCCGCGGAGCAAACCCACCCTCGTCGCCAACCGCGGTGGAATGTCCCATGTCGGCCAGCACCGCCTTAAGGTGGTGGTAGACTTCGGAGCCCATCCTGTAGGCTTCAGAAAAGGTGTCCGCGCCCCAGGGGGCGATCATGAACTCCTGGATGTCGAGGCCGCTGTCCGCATGAGCGCCTCCGTTGATGATATTCATCTGGGGAACAGGAAGGATGTTGGCCGAAAGGCCTCCGATGTACCTGTAGAGGGGAAGGCCCAACTCATCAGCGGCGGCCTTGGCCACGGCTATGGATACCCCCACAATAGCGTTGGCGCCGAGGTCACCCTTGTTCTCCGTACCGTCCAGTTCGATCATTATCTGGTCAATCTCGGCCTGTGCCAGAGCCTCGTAACCGAGCAGGGCAGGGGCAATCTTGTCGTTGACGTTCTCCACCGCCTTTAAAACCCCCTTGCCCATGAATCTTTTCTTGTCACCGTCCCGCAGTTCCACGGCTTCCCGCTTGCCGGTGGAGGCTCCGGAGGGGACCCCCGCGCGCCCAAAGGCGCCGCTTTCCAGGTGAACGTCCACCTCGACCGTGGGGTTGCCCCTGGAATCGAGAATCTGTCTGGCGAAAACATCAACAATCTCACTCATTAGTCGTCTCCCTTTCCCCGAAAGTTTATGATGTGGTCCTCATATGATCGGTTTCAAAAAATCATTATCTTCTACACCGCAAATGTCTGTCAATAAAGAACGAGGATAAAGATTGAATTGTGGCAGACGTTCCGCGCCCAGGTACTTGGGACTTTGGGACGTTTGCTGTATTCTGGAACCCGGAACGGGTTCCGCGTTCAAGTGTTCAATGGTTCAACGTTGATAGGGTCGTAAAAAGTCCATTCATGGCTTTTTACTCCACGGAAAGCGAAAAGTGTCATTTTCACTTTCCTCACAAATCAACAACTTGCAACGCAAGTCATTGATTTGGGCGCCCCTCAGTGGGCGCATGGGCGAGCGAGAAGGAAATGTCCGACAATCGACTCCGTGATATCATATTCGATGAAATCCGCGGAAGCGGCCCCATGCCGTTTTCCCGTTATATGGAGCTGTGCCTCTACCATCCATGGTTCGGGTACTACCAGAGAGGGGCCGCGGTGACCGGCAGGGAAGGTGATTTTTTCACCGCTCCACACGTCCACGGCCTTTTTGGCACGGTGATTTCACGTTGGCTTACCAATCGGCTCGAGGACCTGAAGGCGGACAGCCCCGCCCTGCTTGAGTTGGGCCCCGGAAACGGTCAGCTTATACAGGACATCATGGACGACTGGAAAAGTTCCGGAGACGATTCAGCCTGTCGGGTTGAACTGGTCGAGGGAAGCCCGCACCAGCGGAATGCCCTCTCGAAGCGGTTCCATAATCGGTCGATCAGGGTTTGGGATCCGGATGACTGGGAGTCCATAGAACCTTTCGACGGGGTGGTCCTGGCCAATGAGTTCTTCGATGCCTTGCCCCTGAGAGTCATCGCCAGGGAGGGAGGAGAGCTCAAGGAGGTCTTCATCGGTCTTCGGGAAGAGAATATGGTAGAGATCCTTCGCCCCCTCGATGTGAAACCCTTGGGCGGCGTACTGTCGGGGGTACTCGATTATCTGCCCGATGGACAGAGAATGGAGTTTTCCGACGCATGGCGCACATGGCTGAAGAGGATCTTTAGCAAGCTCCAACGGGGAGCCGTTCTCGTTATCGATTACGGCGACGCCACCGAAGCGCTTACCGTTCCCTGGAGGAGTTCCGGAACCCTGCGCTGCTATCGAAAACACTCGGTGGACGGCGACCCCTATACCTTGCCGGGAGAGAAGGATATTACGGCCCACGTAAACTTTTCCCTACTGGAAAAGTGGGCGATCGAAGAGGGATTTGCCCGGGAGTCATTCATCACCCAGTCCTCGTTTCTGACCAGAGCGGGGATTCTGGATCTCCTGGTTGAGCGGATGGAGGGACGGGAAGGCGATGCCAAGGCCGTGCAGGAATGGCTCACCGTCAAGAATCTCATCCACGACGAGGGAGGAATGGGCGAGACATTCAAGGTCATGGTCCTGGTGAAGCAATAAAAACACCATGACCATTCCCGGAATCGGTCCTGGCGAAGAGGGTGAAAAACCGACATGGAGCACGGGGACACGGAGGGAAAGCAGGTGGATGAAAGCCGTGATCTGAAAGATGACGCGATGGAGATATTCCTTGCCGGCGTCCGTGCGGTGGACCCGGAGGAAGCGGTTCTCTTGGCCCTGTCACTCTCTGGAGACACCCTTGGGGCGGGCCCTGAGGAGTTTCACCTCAATGCGGACGGGAGGGTTCTTGTCGTGGGGGCCGGGAAGGCAGGCGCCCCCATGGCCCGGGCGGTTGAAAAGATTCTGGGCGCCCGGGTTGCAGGGGGCATCGTGGCGGTGAAGTATGGCCACACCCTGGCCCTTGATCTGATCACCCTGCTGGAGGCGGGCCACCCCATCCCGGATGAGGGGGGCCGTGCCGCCGCCGGCAAAATCGCTGACCTGCTGAAAGGAGCAGGGGAAAAGGATCTCGTTATCTGCCTGCTCTCCGGCGGCGGTTCGGCTCTGCTGCCCTTTCCGTCTCCTCCCGTCACACTTGAGGAAAAGATGGCCGTCACCGCACTGCTACTGGATAGCGGTGCGGATATAGGTGAGATCAATACCGTAAGAAAACACCTTTCAGTTCTCAAGGGAGGCGGCCTGCTCAGAATGGCCTATCCAGCCCGGGTCCTGACCCTCATCCTGTCGGATGTCGTAGGCGATGCCCTTGACGTCATCGCCTCGGGCCCAACTGTACCGGACCCCACCTCTTTCACCGATGCCCTCGGTGTCCTGGAGGAATACCATCTGACAGATCGGGTGCCGGCTTCCGTCCTGACCAGGCTCAGGGAAGGGGCGGACGGAAGCCGGGTGGAGACCGTAAAACCCCATGATCCCGAGACCGGTAATGTCTTCAACCTCCTGGTGGCCACCAATAGCAAGGCCATACGGGCCTCCGCCGTCCGGGCGCGCGACCTGGGTTATAATACCAGGATCCTGTCCACAACGGTAACCGGGGAAACGCGGGAAGCGGCCGACACCCACGCTGCCATAGCCAGGGAGATTGTGACGCATGGAACGCCCCTTCCTCCGCCTGCCTGTGTCCTGTCCGGGGGAGAGACCACGGTCACCATACGAGGGAAGGGAAAAGGGGGGCGGAACCAGGAATTTGCCCTGGCCGCCGCACCGGGCATTGAAGGGCTGTCCGGTGTAGTAATCCTTTCCGGTGGAACAGACGGGACGGATGGTCCCACGGATGCCGCCGGCGCCATCGTCGACGGGACGACCCTCACCAGGGCCCGCAGCGCGGGCATGGACCCGTTCCGATATCTGGATGACAATAACTCCTTCCGGTTCTTTGAGGCCCTGGGGGATCTGATCATAACGGGACCTACCATGACCAATGTCATGGATATTCATGTCATTCTGGTGAGAGGCGGGTCGAAGTCAGGGAGGCGTTAAGGGCGAATTCCCTGCCGAGGATGGCCATCTTGCGTGATATTCCCCCTCCGTAGCCGCCGAGCTCTCCCGTTTTCCGGATGACCCTGTGACAGGGGATCAGGTAGGAGATGGGGTTTTGTCCCACAGCGTTTCCCACGGCCCTTGCAGCGGAGGGACGATGGACCCATCGGGCCAGGTCCTCGTAGGAGATAACGGATCCCTCTGGGATGCGCAGAAGGGCCTTCCAGACCTGGGTCTGGAAATTGGTTCCCATGAGAAACAGCCGCAGGGGCACGTCCTCCGATGGGGCTGAACGGGAAAAAATCCGCTCAACTATCTGTCGGCAGCCGGCCTGGTCCTCGTACAGTTCGGCTCCTCTCCATCTTCGGGAAAGTCTTTCCACGGCCCGGTCGATGCCGTCGTCATCGAGGAATCGCAGCTCGCAGATACCTTTCTCCGTCAAGGCTGCCAGGCAGTTCCCAAAAGGGCTCGAGTAAGTCCCGAAGCGGATGGCAATCCCGCGCCCCTGTGTCTTGAATCGGCCGGGAGTGACCGTCTCGACAGAGACGAATAGATCATGAAGACGTCCGGGGTCGCTCGGCCCGACGCTGTATGCGGTGTCAAATACAGTAGCCGAGTCCCGGAGAAGTTTCCTGGAATGCTCCACCGTCAGGAGCTGCAGAAACTGTTTGGGGGTTACCCCGGCCCACCTTCGAAAAAGCCTCTGAAATTGGTAGAAACTCAGACCGACCTGCTTGGCCGTATCCTCCAGGGATAGCCGCCGCAATGAATTTTCCTGAAGAAACGAGATGGCCTTTTCAATACGTCTGTAGTCCCCTGAATCCACAGCGGTCTCCGATCGTTGCCGATTATTAATTTGGGCCGTCCGGGAAATGAGTACCTGAAGGATGACCGGATTTTGTAAAAAGCTAACTTAACACAGGGTGCACAGAGTTTCACCAGCCATCGCTGAAGCTATGGCCGGCAGGCAGGGTAACACAGGGTTTATTCAAAATAAGTCAACGAGGTTTCGCGAAGTTTAAAACCAGGACCTTATGGGTTTTGGATCTTCTTTGCGAAACTCTGCGGTATTTGCGGCCTACCATCGAGCCGCCCCGGCCTGCCCTGGCTGTCCGCCATAGTTTTAGCGACGGCGGAAGCGAGTCACGTTTTTCGTGTGACGAGGAGGCTTTTGGCGGAACGGCGAGTTATGGGGGTGGAGATGTTGGAGTGGTTTACCCTGTTAAACGTTGAACATTGAACCTGTTTTATCCCTCTGAACTTCTAGGCGGAGGCGCCCCTTCGGAGTTCTATCAGCACCAGCTTCGCAATGGCCTTAAGGGTTTCGAAAACGCCGATCCCTTCGGGGGCGACCGCTTCAAAGGAGGGAAGATTCCGGTGGTTGAGGGACTTTTCCAGCTCGTCCACGGGAACCACGTTTGGAAGGTCCCTTTTGTTCCACTGAAGGATCAGTGGCAGAGCGTCAAGATCGTAGCCCTGCTCTCTGAGGTTGGACCTTAAATTATCGAAGCTCTCGATGTTGGCTTCCATGCGCTCCATCTGGCTGTCGGCGACAAAAACCACCCCGTCCACCCCTTTGAGAATGAGTTTCCGGCTGGCGTCGTAAAAAACCTGCCCGGGAACCGTATAGAGATGAAACCGGGTTTTGAACCCGCGGATATCGCCCAGGGAAAGGGGAAGAAAATCAAAAAACAGGGTTCGGTCCGTTTCGGTGGCGAGGCTTATCATCTTCCCACGTGCCTGAGGATTGGTCTTGCGGTAGATGAAGTGGAGATTGGTTGTCTTGCCGCATAGCCCAGGGCCGTAATAGACGATCTTGCAATTGATCTCTCTCGATGAATAGTTAATGAAAGACATGTTTCCCTGGAAGCCCCCTAGCTGAAAAGATTCTCAATGTCGTCGTCGGTGATTTCGGCAAAGGGCGAATCAACCCCCATCCCCGTCTTTTCGCTTTGCGTTTTGCCGTCGATTTCCTTGAAAATCCGCTCCAACTCATCGCTTGATCTTTTCACCCTGAGCCTGACAAGGCCAAGGGAGCTGCGTTCGTCAAAGATTACTACGAGAATAACGCGATGCCCTATGATGGAAATATGAATGTTGTCTTTTTCCCCCTCATGGAAAAGGATCGTGAACTCTTTTTCACCGATGAGCTTGGCCAGCCCCCCGGTGGCGGCAATATTGCCCGCGGTGAGGGAGGCAAGCGAGGTGGTGTCAATCCCTTCCGTCAGGCCGGCGCTGGTAATGAGCTGGCCGTTTTTGTCGACCAGGAAAACCACTTTGGCGTTGGCGTTGGAGAGCAGACGGGTAACCATCTCGGTAACCGTTCTGAACTCTTCCTCGTACATTACCAGGTCAGGCAACATATCCCCCATATCCCATGCGGTTTTCCAGGAAATTAATTAGGCGCATACATACGACAACTCGGAAATATACAGCAAAAGATAGTTTATATCAAGGGCTTACACTTTACTGCGGCCGTCAAGAGCCATCCCCAATGTAACCTGATCGGCGTTTTCCAGGTTTCCTCCGATGGGGATGCCTCTGGCGATTCTGGTTATCTCGATTCCCAAGGGTTTTATTGTGTTGATCAGGTAGGATGCCGTCGACTCTCCCTCCACGTCCAGGTTGGTAGCGAGGATAACCTCCTGAACTTTCTCTTTCGATATCCGGTCCAGGAGTTCATCGATCTTCAGGTCGTCCGGGCCGATCCCTTTCATGGGAGAAAGAATCCCCATGAGGACATGATACATGCCATGATACTGCCCGGTGTTTTCGATGGCAATGAGGTCGCGAGCTGATTCCACGACGCACAGGGAACGTTTCGACCTGCCGGGGTCACGGCAGATGGAACAGAGATCCTCCTCGGACAGATTGAAACAGTGCGAACAGGTCCTGATCCCGTCCTTCATCTCCATGAGGGCGCGGGAAAGGGATTCGGCTCTTTCCCTGGGGGCGCCCAGAAGGTAAAAGGCCAGGCGCTGAGCGTTCTTTTCCCCGATGCCGGGCAGCCTTTTCAGCTCTCCTATGAGCCTGCTTAAAGGTAAGGGAAAACGCATGAAACCTAGAACATGTCGGGAATCGGGAGACCGCCTGTAAGCTTGGCCATCTCTTCCTGCATCATTTCCTTGCTTTTCCGAAGCGCTTCATTGATCGCTGCCCGGACCAGGTCCTCAAGCATTTCCCTGTCGTCCGGGTCAATGACCTGGGGATCTATGGAGATGGAGACAACCTCCTGGCCCCCTGTTACACGGGCAGACACCATCCCACCCCCGGCGGAGGCCTCGACCTCCCTGGTGGCCAGTTCTCCCTGGACCCTGTCCAGTTCCGTCTTCATCTTCTGGGCCTTTTTCATCAAATCGCCCAAACCTTTCATGTTTCCTCCTCTTTTTCCTCGATCTCCAGAGTCTCCGGCGCCCAGGAAGAGAGCACCCTGACCCTTTCGACCTTTCCGTTGAAAATTTCGATTGCGTTCTTTATGGCGGCATGTTCCAGAGTTTCCTTTCGGATTTTTCTGGCGAAATCCGATTCCCGGTTCTCATTCTTTTCGATAATATTCTGGTTCCGGGTGCGTTCAACCGTATCCATCTCGGTGAGGCGAACCCTCATGCTGCGGGAAAAAAATTCACCAACCAGGTGTTCCAAAACCGATTTTTTCTCCCGTTCGTTGAGAATCTCAAGGTAGAGTTCTCCCGCGGCGCCGCCGATTACCAGCTCATCCCCTGCAATCTTAAGGCATACCAGGTGTTCCAGAATACTCCCTATATTGGGCATCTGGCCATTGATGAAATCGACGAGGCCCTCCCAGGTTTCCTCCGGTGTTTCGATGGCGGCGAATGCCGGGGGCGCAGGGGAAGGCGAAGATGTTTCTCCCCTCGTTTCAGCCACGTGCACATTGCCGCTCTTCGGGGCCGCGGGTTCAGGAGGGCTGTTTGTTTTCGCGGAACGCGCAGATGGTTCCCCCCCCGGGCCGAGGGAGGCAACCTCCTCCGCCCGGGCCATATGGACCACCGCCAGTTCAAGGTGAAACCGCGGCTGGGGGGAGCGGCGCATCCTTTCCTCGGCTCGGGCCATTAAGGCGAACCTGACCCGTAGAAGTGCGCGGTCCGTGTCGGCGGAGAGGGTTTTTATGGGTTCCATCTCACCTTCGGGAAGGTCCAGCACGCTCTCGGGGCTTTCCAACTCAGCCGCCAGGAGCAGGGCCCTTAACAGTTCAATGAGGTCCAGGACAATCCTCATCGGGTCGGCCCCGTTGTCTATCATCTCCCCTATCGTTCCCAGGGCGTCCCCGGCGTTTCCGGCAAAGGATGTCTTGAGGATCTTGATCAGCATTCCACGATCGAGTGTTCCAAGGACGGTGTTGACATCCTCTTCGGTAATCCTGTCGCCCGCGTAGGAAACAATCTGGTCAAGAAGGCTCTGGGAATCACGCAGGCTCCCCTCCGCTGCCACGGCGATCCGGTGCAGGCTGTCGGGGGAAATCTCGACCCCTTCCGATCCGCAGATGCGACCAAGATGTTCCGCAGTCATGGCGGAAGGAATCCGTCGGAAATCATATCTCTGGCACCGGGAGTGGATCGTAACGGGAACCTTGTGAGGTTCGGTGGTCGCCAGGATGAAGGTGACCCTGGGCGGGGGCTCCTCAAGGGTCTTAAGAAGCGCATTGAATGCGCTTTTGGACAGCATGTGAACCTCGTCGATAATGTATACCTTGTGCTTTCCCTCGGCAGGGGCATACATAACCGCCTCCCGCAGTTCCCTGATGTCGTCCACGCCGGTATGTGATGCGGCGTCCATTTCCACCACATTCAGGCTTCGCCCTTCATCGACCTCAACACATGATGAACAGCGGCCGCAAGGTTCGCCCGGCTCGTGTTCCCCCTCACAGTTGAGGCTTTTTGCGAGGATGCGGGCGACGGATGTCTTGCCCACACCCCTCAGGCCGGAGAAGAGAAAGGCATGCCCGAGGCGTCCTGAAGCGATCGCATTCTTCAGGGTGCGGGTGACGTGGTTCTGCCCGACCACCTCAGAAAAGGTGCCGGGACGGTATTTTCTTGCAAGTACGAGATAGGACATGGGGATTCGGGGAAGGGACGAGGGCCAGGCTTTCTGAAACACCCGCCGATGACCCCTACCGTTGCTTCCTTCCGGATCTGGCGGGGTTCGGGGGTCGACGTTGCTCAGTGCCTGGCCATCGATCCCACAAGACGGAAACCGGGCCTTTTCCCGGTAATTCCGCAGTTCATCAGTGTGGCGGAGAGAGAGGGATTCGAACCCTCGATACACCTTGTGGGCGTATACGCGCTTTCCAAGCGCGCTCCTTCAGCCTCTCGGACATCTCTCCATGGATGCCCTTTGCCTGGAACCCGATCGGAGTCCCGGCAAAAAAGGGCTAAAAACTCTGGCGCGCCCAGCACGACTCGAACGTGCGACCTTCGGACCCGCAATCCGACGCTCTATCCATCTGAGCTATGGGCGCCTCTAAAAGAAAAAGGCCTCGCTCCATTTACTTTGCGGCGACATAATCCTTCAGGATCACAGCGTACTTGTCATGCTGGAAAGGATGGGTCGCAGGGTACAAGGCGAAGAGCCAGCTGTTAAACACCTCGTTGCCCTTAGCGTCGGTAATGGTAACTTTGGCTGCGGGGTTGTTCAGGTCTGCGGATGTGGAGGTATACACATCTCCGCTCATGGTGAAGCTGGGTAGAAACGCTTCCACATAGATCTTAAAGCCCGTAGCACCCAGGGGCACGGTGTCACCGATATTGACGGTGACGTCGGTCTTCTCGTTACTATCCTTGTCTGTAACCTCCACCACCACAGCCTTCCATTTTCCTGCGATCTCATCCGGGATTTTGATGGTTGATGGGACCTTCGGCATGGGAACGTTCTGGACGGCGGGTTCCTCGTCGAGGTTTATCTCCTCCGTTTTTTTCTGGCAGCCCCATATCAAGGCCATGGCCAGGATAGTTACAGCAATGATTACTGTGGGCCTTATTCTTTTACCGCGCATAGTCTACATCCTCCAATCGTTAATGCCTGGTTATGATTCTTAAGAGGAACCAGGTCCCCTCCTTATCATAAAGATAACACTGGCGGAGAGAGAGGGATTCGAACCCCCGGTCCGCAGAAGCGGACAATAGCTTTCGAGGCTACCGCCTTCAACCACTCGGCCATCTCTCCTTTTGGCTCAAGCGGCGGAACGCCAGGTTTTCAGGTGGCGGAGAGAGAGGGATTCGAACCCTCGATACCGATCTCTCAGTATACTCGCTTAGCAGGCGAGCGCCTTCAGCCAGCTCGGCCATCTCTCCACACAGGCGCCGCCGGTTGAACCAAGCAATAGAAGTTATCCACTGCAACCGGAAAGGTCAAGTGGTAATGACATTATTCTCCGCGTTCTTCACTGTGTTCGGCGCCCGCTCAGGGTCACTCTTCGCTGCTCGTGCCGCTCATCTTCCTCAGCATGGCCTGCCACGGGCAAATAATTATCTCATCGGTGAGATAATTATGCGTCGAGTGGCGGAGGAGGAGGGATTCGAACCCCCGGTCCACCTCACGGCGGACAACGGTTTTCAAGACCGCCGCCTTCAACCTCTCGGCCACTCCTCCGTCATTTCTGATCCTACGCACAACACCCTCATGCCCTCATGATCCTCTCCATCCCTCCCATGTAGGGCCGTAATACTTCAGGGATGAAAATGGAACCGTCCTCCTGCTGGTAGTTTTCCAGGATGGCCACCATGCAGCGCCCCACGGCGAGGCCCGACCCGTTGAGGGTATGGACGAAGCGAGTCCCTTTTTCCCCTTCAGGACGATACCGGATCTTCGCTCTCCTGGCCTGAAAATCCTCGAAATTGCTGCATGATGAGATCTCCCTGTACGTGCCCTGACTGGGAAGCCACACTTCCAGATCGTAAGTCTTGGCCGCTGAGAACCCCAGGTCCCCCGTGCTCAGTACCACGACCCGATAGTGAAGTCCCAATCTCCTCAGCACCTCCTCGGCATTGAGTGTGAGGGATTCCAGTTCAGAGTAGGAATCCTCCGGACGGGAGAATTTCACCAGCTCGACTTTATTGAACTGGTGAAGCCTGATAAGTCCCCGCGTGTCCTTCCCGTGGGACCCCGCCTCACGCCGAAAGCACGGGCTGAAGGAAACGTAGGTCAGGGGAAGATCAAGGTCTTTGAGAATCTCCTCCCTGTGGAGGTTGGTCACCGGCACCTCCGCTGTGGGGATGAGGTAGTACTGGCCTCCCTCAACGTGAAAGAGATCCTCCTCGAACTTGGGAAGCTGCCCGGTCCCCTGCATGCTTTCGCTGTTGACCATGACGGGCGTCAGCACTTCCCGGTAGCCGTGCTCCCGGGTATGCAGGTCCAGCATGAAAGAGATGAGGGCCCGCTCCAGGAGAGCGCCTGCCCCGGTGAGCACGGAAAATCTGGCTCCGGCGAGTTTGGCGGCCCTGGGAAAATCCAGGATTCCAAGCATCTCTCCCAGGTCCCAGTGGGGAAGTGGGGTAAAATCGAATGCCGGCATGTTGCCCCACGTCCTGATCGTCTCGTTGGAGCTTTCATCCAATCCCACGGGAACGGATTCGTGCGGAATGTTGGGGATTGTCAGAAGCAGCTCACCGAGACGTTTTTCCACTGTCTTGATCCGTTCATCGTTTTCCCGGATTTTCTCTCCAAGGGCTCTGACGGCCTTCTTCCTGGATGCCGCGTCTTTCCCGGATTTCAGGAGTTTGCCGATTTCAGCCGACTCGAAGTTGCGCCTGGCCTTCATCTCTTCCGTTGCTCCAAGTAAAGCGCGTTTTTCGGCATCGAGCCTTCGGAAGGGTTCCAGATCATGTTCCCCTCCCCTGGCGGCAAGTCGCTGTGCTGCGAATTCGATGTTTTCCCTTAAAAACCGAGCATCAAGCATTGTGATTTCTCCTACGGAAGAACCGGTATATAACACCTGCAATGTGGCTTGTCAAACCGTCATGAATAGTGCTAACCTCCCGTCATGAAAAGGTTTTTTATTCAAGCAACGCTAATGGCGCTGATCGTCGTCGTTGCTTTTCCCTCTCACGCCCATGCCTGGGAGGGGCATACGGCCAGGATAGCCCTTCTGGGGGATTTTCTGCCGGCCTCGAGTGCGGCGCCATTCCTGAAAAGCAAGGGGGCGGCTTACCTTTTCGATGGTGTACGCCCCATTCTGGGTAAGTCGGACGCCGTCTTTCTCAACCTGGAAACTCCGCTTTCCGCCGGAGGAACGCCCCGGGCCGAAAAAAAATATACCTTTCGAGCCTCCCCTCGGGTGGCAACGGCCATGTTCACCGAAGGGGTGAGGGTCGTTTCCCTGGCCAATAACCACATCCTCGATTATGGTTACCAGGCCCTGGATGACACGATGCAGGCCCTCAGGGCTGCGGGCATCTTCTACGCGGGCGCCGGCATGGATGTCAATGAGGCCGCAGTCCCGGCCCTGGTATCCACCCCGGCCGGTGACGTTGCCTTCCTGGCCTTCAGCAACTCCCTTCCCAAGGATTTCTGGGCAGGGAAGCATCGGCCGGGGACCCTGTTCGGATCCCCGGAGGCGGTAAAGAGATCCGTAACGGCTGCCTCCTCCAAAGGTAACAAAGGTAGCGTAATAGTTTCTTTTCACTGGGGCAAGGAACTTATGACCGAACCCAGGGAGTACCAGACGGCGCTTGCTCACCTGGCCATTGACTCCGGCGCCGCCCTGGTGGTCGGGCACCATCCCCACGTCGCCCAGCCCATAGAGATCTACAGAGGAAGGCCTGTTCTGTATAGCCTGGGGAATTTCTCCTTTGGATCATACAGTAAAAGTGTGCGGGTCGGCCTCCTGGCCGTGGCGAATATGGATGAGAATGGCTGGTGCGAGAGGCTGGAGATATATCCCCTCGCGGTTGACAATACGGAGGTCCTCTTCCGGCCCCGGCGAATCATGGGACCGGAGGGGAAAAAGATCTTCGAATCGTTGACTGAAACGATCCCCCGTAAGGCGGCCGAGGTCGTCTGGCAGGATGGCAGGGGCGTCATCATCCCCAGGCATGGACCCGGATCGGGAAACTGAAGTCCAGGGTCTGGAAGAAGCGTGGTTTCCATGAACTCTTTAATTCCCAATAGATTCATCTCAAACCTGGGGCGGATCTGCGGTGAGCATCTCCTCGCCGAGAAGTGGCTCGTAGCGCCGTCTCTGCGTGTGGGTCACCAGTGGGTTGAGCAGGTGGCCCGGTCCGGCTGCCCGGCGGTGAACCTCCGGGTGACGACGGTGAGGAGCCTGGTTATGAAACTTTCCGGTTCCTTGCCCGGAAAACTCATCTCCCACCGAGGCGCCGAGATCCTCGTCTCCCGCGTTCTTCAGGACCTCCGTGAACAGGGCCCGCGCTACTTCACCACACTGGAGCCTTACCCGTCCCTGGTCAGCGCCCTGTCCCGGTCATTAGGGGATCTGCGCGTCGCCGGCATTGGGCCCGGGGAGCTGAAAAGATTGGAGAGGGAAAGAGGGGGAGGAGAGAGAAAAAAAATGGCTGAGCTGGCTGACCTCCTTTCCGATTACGAGGACAGCCTTGCCCGAATGGGCCGGGTCGATTACGGGGGTCTTTTGTCCGCCGTGACGCGCGACCTTCTAACCGGTTCAGGGGGATTGCCGGAAGGGGTGATCCTCCTGGCGCCGGACGACCTCGATTTGCGCGGCCAGGAGAGCACCCTCGTGGATCTGCTGCCTGCGGTGGTCGTTGAGGGGCTCCGACCCGGGAAAACTCCTCGACCATCGTCATCGCACCTCTCGGGGGACCAGGGGCTCACTGACCTTGCGCGCCTCGCATGGATGGATACGCCGCTCCAGGCACCGCCCCCTCTCGGGGACGGGACCCTCGAGATTTTTGGGGCCTCCGGGGAGGTCAACGAGGTGCGCCTTGCCCTTAGAAGGTGCCTTTCCATGGGATGGCACCTGGACCAGGTGGAGATCCTGTACACCGATCGGGGTACCTACCTCCCCCTTCTCTTCGAGCTGTTCGCGCGCCACTTTCCCTTCGAAACCGGCGACCTGGACAACCTCCCCGCAACCTTTTCAGAGGGGATCCCCTCCGTCTACTCTCGGCCCGGCAGGGCTCTCGCCGCCTGGGCACGGTGGGCCATGGACGGTTTTCCGATCCGGGGTCTGGCGGGTATGGTCCGCGAGGGGCTCTTGAAACTCGATGGTGAAAACAGCCAGGCGGCGAGAGCCGCGGCCGCGGACCTGCTCATCGGGACCGGAGCCGGCCCCGGTCCCGAGACGGCTCTTGCGGCAATAGAGGCGGCCATCAAGGCCCGAAGGGGACGGTCCGGGAAGCGCTTCGATGAGAACGGCAACGATTTGGCGAACCGTAAGAGAGATCCCGCCGTCCTTGACTTTCTCAGGACCCTCCTTAAGACCCTGGAAAAGTGCACCCCTCTCCCGGACCACTCCCTGCCCCGGGTCCTGGAAGGCGCCGCCCGTTTCCTTGCAACATCCGTCCGCACGGCAGGGGAGTTCGACGAGTACGCCGCCAAGTCCCTCGCCCTGGACATCGGCGAGACCGTAAAATACATGGAGGAGCTGGGGCACTTCCCGGGTGGAGATCCCCTGCAATGGATCGTCTCCTTCGTCGAGGAGGCGAGGGTTGCCGGGAGCGGCCCCCGTCCGGGGCATCTTCACGTGGCCCCCCTGGCCCTCGGTGGGCACTCTGGACGTCCCCATACGGTCGTGCTGGGCCTCGACGACGGGCGTTTCCCCGGATCGGACCGCCAGGAGCCGGTGCTTTTGGACAACGAGCGGGAAGCCCTTTCCCCCCTGCTGCGACTGGCCGGGGAGGAGCTTAAAAACCGGGAAACCTACCTGGCCGTCCTGGCCGGACGAATTAACGGAACCCTTACCCTTACCTGCTGCCTCCGGGACCTGGTGGAGGACCGCGACATCTTCCCCAGCCCCTCCCTGGTTAAGGCCTTCCGTATTCTTTCCGACCCGCGGGCCGACCAGGAAGCCCTCCTGGCCCACCTTTCGCCCCCCGCCGGTTTCATTGACCCGTCCTCCTCCGCCTGCCTGGATTCGGCCGAGTGGTGGACCGGAAGGTTCACCGGCCCCGTTAGCGTAACCGACGGGAGGGCTGCTCTCGGTCGACGTTTCCCCAACCTGGCAAGAGGAATGATCGCGTCAGAGGAAAAGCGTCGTACGGTCCCGACCTCCTTCGATGGCCTGACAGGCCCCCTCCCTCCCGAGCTGGACATCCTCTCGAAACAGGGCCCTGCCGTATCATCAAACCGCCTGCAGACCCTCGGTACCTGCCCCCTGCGCTACTTTTTCCGGTATATCCTCGACATCGAGGGGGTGGACGAGGAGCCTCCTGAACCCGGAAAGTGGCTTACCCCCGCCGACAGGGGCAGCATACTCCACGAGCTTTTCCATATCTACATGGACGGCCTTATCAGGGAAAAAAAGACCCCCGACTACGACAGGGACAGCGCCGGGTTAGAAGAGCTGCTCGACGATCTCCTGGACCGGCACGGGAGAATAGCGCCTCCCCCCACGTCCCACGCCAGGGACCATGAGCGGGCCCAGATGATGGAGTCGGCCCGCATCTTCCTGCGGGAGGAGGAGTCCTTCGTCCGTGACCACGAACCCCTTTACACCGAAGCGTCGGTGGGGCTGCCCCCCACGGATCTGCCCACCGGCCTGGATCGGGAGGAGCCGATACCCCTGGAGCTGGCCCCGGGGCGCCTCGTCAGGGCAAGGGGGCGCATAGACCGTATCGACCGCAGGAGGAGCGACGGAGCCTTCGTGATCACCGACTACAAGTCGGGCAGCAACTGGAGCTATACCCGGAAGGACCCATTCCACCAGGGGCGTGTGGTCCAGCATTTGCTCTACACCCTGATGGCCGAACAGTGCCTGCTTCAGACCGCCGGTGCGCCCGCCAGGGTGGCCGCCTTCCGGTTCCTGTTCCCCACCGTCCAGACCCAGGGCGAGGGGCTCCTTCTGATGAGGGAGACATTGGAGGAGGGCAGGGAGGTCCTGGTCAATCTCTGCGATCTCGCCGGCGCGGGATGCTTCCTGCCCACCGACGATGCGGGCGACTGCAAATGGTGCGATTATGCCCTCATCTGCGGGGACACCGCTTCCCAGGCCCTGCGTGTGACCGAAAAGCTGGAAAGGGGCGACCCGAGGCTCGACCCCATGAGGAAGCTGCGCGGATATGAGTAAGCCGGACAACTATCAACTGCCGGATGCCGCCGGGCGCCGGAAAATCGAGGAGGATCTCGATACCAACTACCTGGTGGAGGCGGCTGCGGGAACCGGTAAAACGACGAGCATGGTTCGGCGGATGGTGGCCCTTGTCGCCTCGGGGAAGGCAAGCGCCCCCGGCATCGCCGCCGTGACCTTCACCCGCAAAGCCGCATCGGAACTCAAGGTTCGCTTCGTACTGCAGATGGAAGAGGCCTACGGGAAAGCCATCAAGGGCGGCGACGAGGACAGGGCCGCCTATCTCATGTCCGCACTTGAGACCTCCGGCCGATGCTTTGTGGGGACCATCCACTCCTTCTGCGCCAGGCTCCTGCGTGAGCGTCCAGTGGAAGCCGGCGTCGACCCGGCCTTTACCGAGATGGACGAGTATGAGGACGAGCGGCTGCGCCGGGTGTCCTGGGAGGAGCAGATAGCGGGCCTTGCCGACGAGGTCGTTCGGGACCGCATCCTGGCGGCCGGGCTCTCGCCAGGGGAGCTTTTCAGTTTTTTCGAGACGGTGGCCGGGCACCCCGATGTCGACAGGTGGCCGGCCCCCGATCCCGTCCCCCCCGACATGACCGGCGCCTTGGAAGAGTTTCGCCGGTACCTGGCGCACATCGATGCCCTGCTGTCTCAGCTGCCCGACGAGTGGGGTTCCGACACGCTCATACCGAGGCTGCGCAGGATCCATCGCATGGCGCGAAACGCCCGAGACCTGGCCGATCCCCTGATCCTCTTTAAGATCCTGGAGACCTTCGGCCTCAAGGTCGTTGCCCGGAACAAGTTCTACCCCGGGGAAAAGGAGCAGGCTCAGGGCGAGGCCGAAAGGTGGGTTCGGTTCAACGAAGCCGTAGCCCTCCCCGCCGTCAGGAGGTTCATGGAGTATCGCTACGCCGTGGCTATCCAGGCGGTCCTGCCCGCCGTAGACCGCTACCGCCATATGCGAACCCTCCAGGGGTCGCTCAACTACGGGGATCTCCTGCTCAAGGCCGCCGAGATGCTCAGGGAAAACCCCGAGGTCAGGCGCTTTTTTCAGCGCAGGTACCGGCGCCTTCTGGTAGACGAGTTCCAGGACACCGACCCTGTCCAGGCCGAGGTCATGATGCTTCTCACCTCCACCGACACCGGGGAAAGGGACTGGAAGAGGTGTACGCCGCGGCCCGGGTCCCTCTTCGTGGTGGGCGACCCAAAGCAGTCCATCTATCGTTTCCGGCGCGCCGACATTATGATCTACAACGAGGTGCGCAGCATCATTACGGGAAGGGGGGGCGGTGAGAAACTAGATCTGTCGGCCAATTTCCGGTCCCGCCCGGAACTTCTGGACTGGGTCAACTCTGTCTTCGAGCCCTGGTTCCCGCCGGAGGAGACCGACGTGGCGCCGCGCTACGTCAACCTCGAAACCGGGCGACATTACGACGACGACCGGTCCCCGGTGAATCTTTCCGGCATCCGCACTATCCCTATACCGGCCCGGTGCTCCAATAAAGACCTGGTTATGAGATACGAGCCGGAGAGGATCGCTCGCACCATTCGGAACCTGGTGGACTCCGGGGCAACGTTGACCGGGAAGGACGGCCTTACCCGGTCCTGTACCTACGGCGATTTCCTCGTGGTGACCATGAAGAAGGAGCATCTGTCGCCCTTTTCCAGCGCCATGGACCGTTGGAGCATCCCACACCAGGTGACGGGCGGCGCCGCCCTGGGCGAGGTCCCGCAGCTTTACGACCTGTACCTGGCGGTGAGGAGCGCCGCGAGGCCCCACGATCCTGTGGCCCTGGTGGCGGTTCTAAAGAGCGGGATGTTCGGGTTTTCGGACGCCGACCTGCTGGCCTACCGTCTCGCCGGGGGGGAGTTTCGCTGGGACAGGCCGGTGCCGGCCGGGCTCCAGGCCGAACTGACAGAGAGGTTCTCCGACGTGACCAAACGGCTGTCCGGTTACGCTCGATGGCTGGCCACCCTGCCCATTGTACCCGCCATGGAGCGTATGGCCGAGGACCTGGGTCTCACGGCCATGGCAGCCATTCAGGCCGACGGAGACTTAAGAGCCGGGAGCCTGTACAAAGCCCTGGAGGTCCTGAGGAGCGCCGCCGTACTAAGGCCTCTTCTGGACCACGTCCTGGAGACCTTCCGGCTGCTCATCACCGGCGAGGAGGCTCACGACGGTATGGCGGCCCGGCCCGAGCCCCCCTCACTGGTCCGGGTCATGAACCTGCACAAAGTCAAGGGACTGGAAGCTCCGGTGGTCTTTCTAGCCACCCCGGTGGGAAACTGGAGCACGGCCCCCTCCTTGCACATCGTCCGCGACGGGGAGGAGGTGACCGGCTACGCTGAGGTGGCCGGAGCCGGTGGAGGCTGGGGGCGATCTCCCGCTGTGGCCCTCCCGCCGGGCTGGGACGACACCTGGGCCCCCCTGGAAGAGGCTTTCCTTCAGGCCGAGCTCATAAGACTCCTTTACGTGGCAGCCACTCGGGCAGGGAGCATGCTGGTGATCTCCCAAATGGAGAGAGGCGGTGGTTCCCACCCGTGGTCCTTTTTCAGCGACCACTTGCAGGGAGCCCCCGAGCTGTCTGACCCGGAGGGCATCGAGCCTCCCGACCTCTCCGAGAAGGAGCTCGGACCCGATGGGGATGGCGACCCGTCGAAGTATCCTCAAAAGTGGGAGAATCTTTTAAGGCCCGGTTACGAAAAAAGCTTCCCATCGCGCCGCGCTGTTCCAGGTAAGGACCCCCAGCTTCCCACCGGCGAGCACGGCACCGGGTGGGGAACGGTCATCCACAAACTGCTGGAGGTGGTCATGGACGCCCCATCGACGGACCAGGAACTCGAAGCGCTGGCTGAAACGTTTCTGGCCGAGGAGAAACTGTCCACGGAACATGCTGCCGATGCGGTAAGCACCGTGCGCTCCGTCACCGGGTCGGTTATCTGGGAAAGAGCGTTAAAGGCAAAAGACCACCTTATCGAGGTGCCCTACACCTACCTGAAATCTGAGGACCCCGTGCCCGTTTTAGAACCCGGCGTCATGGACCTGGTGTTCAAGGAAATAGACGGCTGGGTCATCGTGGATTACAAGACAGGAAGAATGGCGCCTGAAAGGTACCGGCCCCAGCTTGAAGCCTACCGGGAGGCGTGGGAGGCCATGGGCTGCGGCAAGGTGAAGGAGATCGGGTTGTATTTCGTGGATCATGAGGAATACGTTAAACTTTAGTCCAGAGTCCAGAGTCCAGAGTCCAGAGTCGCGGAGTCCAACGGTCACGAAGTCATTGCGAGAAGCGTTAACGACGAAGCAATCCCGGAGTTCAAAACCCGATGTTCCGCGAAGTAAGTAAGGCATGGGATCAGGCCTGGACCCGGCTTTGCGAAGCAGAACAAAACTACTACCTTCCTGGGCTGTGTTATGGCATAATTTTTACATGATCGGTTTCTCCATAGAATCGTTTTTCTCCATCATCGAGGAAATGACGGACCAGGCAATCCTCCTTTCCGTCCCGGACCTGCACATTGTCTACGCCAACCAGCCTTGCCTTTCCGCCAACGGACGGACCCTGGAAGAAATAAAAGGCCTTTTCTGCTATTCGGTGACCCACCACCAGGATTTCCCTTGTGACTCCGGGGACCACAGATGTCCGGCGCGGATCTCCATGGAAACAGAGGAGCCTTCGACGGCCATACACTCCCACAAGGAGGAAGACGGCAAGGAAGTCCTCGTTCAGGTCACTGCACTCCCGATCCGAAACAGCGCCGGGAAGGTCACCCATGTCCTGGAGATCATCCGCCGGAAAGACGAGTTGACGCTGCTCTACGAGGACCTGAAGCAGAAGACCGGGTTTCTCGAGGACCTCATTCGAACCTGTCCCAACGGGATCGTCGGAAACGACCGGCTGGGAAACATTTTCCTCTTCAACGAGGGGGCCGAGAAGATCTTCGGATACAACCGGGCAGAGGTCATCGGGAAGATAAAGGTGAAGAACCTTTATCCGGAAGGGAAGGCGCGCGAGATCATGGAGCAGATCCACTCGGAAAACTATGGCGGCCGGGATAAGCTTCTTGGTTTTGAGACGCACATCCTGGACAAGCAAGGGCGGGCTATCCCCATCCGCATCAGCTGCACCCCCCTTTACGAGGATGGCCTGGAGGTCGGTGTCATCGGCTTCTTCACCGACATTTCGCAGCGCAAGGCCATGGAGGAGAAACTCGTAGCCCTTACCATCACCGACGGCTTGACCGGCCTGTACAACCGGCGGCACTTTCAGGTGATGGCGCAGCACGAGATCGAAAGAATCCGACGCAGCAAGGGGTCGTCTTCCCTGATCCTCCTGGATGTGGACAACTTCAAGCAATACAACGACACTTACGGACACGTCGAAGGGGACGTGGTTCTCCAGACCCTGGGACAACTCATCCGCACTTCCTTCAGAACGATGGACATCGCCTTCCGGTTCGGCGGAGAGGAGTTCGTCGTCCTCCTTCCCGACACATCCCCCACTTGGGCCCTCTACCCCGCGGAGCGTTTTCGCGTCCGGATGGCAGAGACCACGTTCCTGCCGGCCGGGAGCAAGGAGCCGGCGCGGGTTACGATCTCTATAGGCATTGCGGAACTCAACCCCGGGCACAGCCTCGATGAGGTCGTTCGTCTGGCCGATGAGGCCATGTACGCGGCCAAGGAAGGGGGCAGGAACCGCACCGTCATATCCGGCCAGCCCGTAAACTCACCTGCCCGGCGCAAGTAATCCTTTAGGTTCATCGTAGGAATACGTACCTTCTATTATTTTGCGGTCATTGCGAGGAGCATCACGGCGCCCTCCGGTCGCCCACGGGATCGCGTCGCACAGGTTTCAGCTCGCGATGACGTCGCTGTGTCATTGCGAGGAGCATCGAGGGAGACGAGAGTGACGCGGCAATCCCGGGCGACTTGTCGCGGCGAAGTTCGAGGAACGAAGACGGAAGCTGAAAAGGTCAAGAGCTGATTTACCACAGTCACGCCGATGGCGTGACTCGCAAGCTGCTCCACCCTTCGACAAGCTCAGGACAGGCGGGTTTTAAAAGAGGGTTTAACAGAGCCCTCACTACTTACCAACACTCCTCACCGGAAGCGCCCGGTAACCCCGGTATTGGCTCATCCTGGCCGAATACCGGTAACCTCTCGAGAAGTTATAAACCCACGCCGAGATGGGATACCCCCCTGGGATGTAGAGGATCTCCGAGGACCAGACGAACCCACAACTGAGTTCGATCTGAGGTGCGGACCGGACTTTGCGTCCGCAGATCGTTTCATAGGCATCCAGAGACCTGTCAAAGAGGGTCTCCAGCTCTTCTATGGTGGGCATGCGCCAGTCGTTATACTCGCTCAGGATGATGTTCTCGCAGTAGAGTTTGGCATCATGCCAGTTGATGTGGCCCATGTTGTCCGTCTGGGCCCACATCAGGCCTGTCCTTGTGTCGGTCACTGTACCGTCCCCGTTATCCATAAACCGCTCATCCGCTCCGGCCGCCACTGCGGAAAGGACCGTCAGGCACAGGAACACCGCCAGGATCAATCTTGTTAAGATCCGCTTACTTGACAAGCTCACCACCTCCTTCGGGCAACTTTCGGGAAAACCTTGGGGTCGCCTCCAGCCTGCGCACAAGGCTTCCGTTTACATCCATCGGACTTCCGGCTTCGCCTTCCAGGCTACGCCGTGAATCGACCCATCCATACTCCCAATCATACCCCAATACTTCATTATACAGAAAATTGAGGACTTTTGTGGAAGGCAAGGATATCCTGGTGGGGTAAGATCGACAGGCAGAGGTACACAAAAGCCAACTTGACACAGAGTAAACAACTTTCTGGCAGTCCTGCTTAATATTTATGGTTCATCCGGTTAATGCGTACCTTTATTATTTTGCTGTCATTGCGAGCCCGAGTGAAACCGTAGGCGCGGCAATCTCATGCGAAGCTGTAAAAGGTCAAGAGCTGATTTATCACAGCCTGCCCTGAGCCAGTCGAAGGGTACAGCCCCTCGCAAGCTGCTCCACCCTTCGACAAGCTCAGGACAGGCAGGTTTTAAAAGAGGGTTTCACAGTATATTCCATCATGCAAAGAAAGGGTG
>JAADHJ010000046.1 GCA_013151915.1 Deltaproteobacteria bacterium | reverse complement strand
TTTTCAGCTCCGCCCGGGATTGCCGCGTCACTCTCGTCTCCCTCGATGCTCCTCGCAATGACAGCAAAATAATAATATAAGGTACGCATTATCCGGATGAACCTAATATCTATTCTTTGCTGACAAGATACTTGACGTTCTTCGCGTTGGCCATCTCCTCCTCAATGGCCTCAGAGGAGATCTCCAGGATTTTCAGGTGGCTTTCGGCGGCGGACTTGATCTGAACCTCGAATTGGGCCCTCAGGCGCCGAATCTCCATGATCTGATCGCTGATTACCGCAAGTTTCCTGTGGGCATCATCGATGGTTCTCTCCGCTTTGAGTTCGGCCTCGGAAATGATCAGCTCAGCCTCTTTTCTTGCGGCCATCTTCATGTCCCCAGTGACCTTCTGGGCGGTAATCATGGTCTCTTTGAGAGTCTGCTCTCTCTGGCGAAGCTCATCCAGCTGGTTTGTCAGTCTGGCAAGCTTTTCCTTAAGTTTGCCGTTCTCACGAATGAGTTCCTCGAATTCAGCCGCTACCATTTCGAGAAAATTCTCAACCTCGCGGGTCTCGTATCCCCGCATCTTCACACGGAACTGTTGGCTTTGTATGTCCAGCGGTGAAAGACGCATTTGTTTTCCCTCTTTTTCTGAGAACGCTGTTAAGTTGTCAAGTTACGCACTGCTGTGTCGATTAAAACCGGGCCGTCCTGCCGGCAACTTAACAATGTAACTACGTCCCCTGTCATTTCAACGACATGGCAATCCCGAGAAGGGATTGGACAAGAAATGTCTGCAGGAAGATGATCACGAAGATGGCTATGATAGGCGAAATATCCACCATTCCAAACTTGAACGGGATGATTTTTCGAATATATCCCAGAACCGGTTCGGTTATCCGGATAAGAAATTGATAGATGGGGTTATATGGATCGGGAGAAAACCATGTGGCAACGGCCCGGATGATAATTATCCACATGTACAGATTCAGGGCGATGCTAAGAATCCTGGCCAAGGCTATGAGAAAGTTGCTCAGAACGAACATAGGCCTGTTTACACCTCCGATTATACATTAAGAATTCCTTTTAACCATATAAGTTGCTGGCGATATTGTCAAACTGTCTTGCACCTGATTTGTGAATAACGGGCGAAGGTTTGACCAATTCCATCCCCGACTGTATCATATTAGATTGATGACTTTGTAAAAAGTCATCAACGCGCCCGCTTAAGGGGCGCCCAAATCGAAGATCTGAAAGGCGGTGGCCATTGAAATACAGAAAAACCATCGGATTCATCGGCGGGGGAAACATGACGGAAGCCCTGGCTGGGGGGATAATACGGGCCGGTATCGTCCCGCCAGACAATATAGTCATCGCCGACCCTCTCGAGGAACGTCGTACTTCCCTCCATAAGAGGTTTGGATTTTCGGTTACTTCCCATAACGAGGACCCGGCCGCTGAGTCCGGCACTGTCTTTCTCGCTGTCAAACCACAGATTCTTCCTGGCGTCATTGAGGAGATCGGCCGGATTCCCGGACCCGGTCAGGTCATCATCTCCATTGCCGCCGGAGTCCCTCTCTCTCTCCTGGAGGCCGGCCTGCCGCTGACCCCTGTCATACGCGCCATGCCAAACACGCCCGCTCTCACCGGAAGCGGGGCAACGGTTATTTCCCCAGGAGGAAGAGTCAAAGAGGACATGATCGCCTGGGCAGGCAAACTTTTTGAGGCGGTGGGCATATGCCTTGTTCTGCCGGAAAACATGATGGATGCTGTTACGGGCTTGTCCGGAAGCGGTCCGGCCTACATATTCCGCATGGCCGAAGCCATGACCGAGGCCGGGACTACTGTAGGGCTTCCACCTGAAGAAGCTTCCAGGCTGGTCACCCAGACGATCCTCGGCGCCGCCATGATGATGACCGCAACAAAGATGGAGCCATCGACCCTGCGCGAAATGGTAACGTCTCCGGGAGGAACAACGCAGGCCGGCCTGAAGGCCATGGCCAAAGCGGGCTTCGAGGATGCGGTCAAAAAGGGTGTCCTGGCGGCCACGGAAAGATCAAGGGAGTTGGGGAAAGGGTAGCGTTAATAGTCCCGGCGGCCGAAAACGGCCGTCCCCACCCTGACAATAGTCGCACCTTCTTCAATGGCAACCTCGTAGTCTCCGCTCATTCCCATGGAAAGCTCCCTGATGCTCCATGGAGGAAAGCCCCGGGCATCCAGATCGTCCCTCAGCTTTTTCAATTTCCTGAAATATTCCCTGGAATCCTCCGGGTCCGCAGAAAATGGTGGGATGGTCATCAGCCCGCAAGGTTTAACACCATCCTCTTCCAGAAGGACGGAAAGGACCTCGGGGACGTCCATGGGCCTGCAGCCGAACTTTGCCTCCTCACCGGACACGCTGACCTGAACCAGCGTCCGGCACACCGAGGAAGCCTCTTTGTAGCGCCTGGCAACCTCTCTGGCCAACCCGATGGAATCGATGGAATGGATCCATTTGAAGAGAAACGGACAATTCCTGGCCTTGTTTTTCTGGAGATGACCGACCATGTGCCACACCAGGTTCTCCGGTAATTGAGGTATCTTTTCCCCCGCCTCCTGAACACGGTTCTCCCCAAAATCAGCCTGCCCTGCGGATGCGGCTGCCCTGATACGATCCACCGGCATTGTCTTGCTGATGGCCAGCAGGAGGATGTCTTCGGAATGCCTGCCCGAGCGTTTGGCGGCACGGTATATTTTTTCCCGAACATTTTTCAGATTTTCGGCTATTCTATTCATTGTATCTTTATATCAGCAGATGGATCATAAATCACCAACATGGTGTGGGATTCATCTCCACCCAGCAAGGGAAATGGTGATTCAACCATTTCCGAAAGGAGGTATGACCGTGGCCATTATCATTACCGAGGAATGTATCGCCTGCGGAGTATGTGAACCGGAATGTCCTAATCAGGCAATATCTGAAGGTGAGATCTACATTATAGACCCGGACCTTTGCACGGAATGCATAGGCGCCTTCGATGAACCGCAGTGCGCCTCGGTGTGTCCGGTGGATTGCTGTGTTCCCGATCCTGACCGCAAGGAAAGCCGGGAGGACCTTCAGTCCAGGTACGAGAGCATTCATTCGAAATAAAATTCAGTGATTCTGCGCCTTGAGCGAGAGATGCGAAAGATTTCCTCCGTGATCTCGTGGCGCCCGTTCGTCACGCTTTAAGCGTGACGAACGGGCGGTGAAATAACGGGATTTGAAGTTTGGGGAAGGTGCGCATTAACCGGATGACACCTAAAAAAGGGCCGTACACATGTACGGCCCTTCGAAATTCTGGCGGGGTCGACGGGACTCGAACCCGCGGCCTCCGGCGTGACAGGCCGGCGTTATAACCAGCTTAACTACGACCCCGGATTTTCAACCTGATTCCGCTCCGGACGCGGATTTTTCCATTTGGTGGGCGGTACAAGGCTCGAACTTGTGACCCCCGGCTTGTAAGGCCGATGCTCTCCCAACTGAGCTAACCGCCCACGGGAAGCCTACTTATAATCGTCTTACCCGTCATTGTCAATAATGACAATATCATGAAAAGCTGGCCAAGGAGCCTAGTGGGCAAGCATCGGGCCTGCCTGGTCCTGCAAACCCTGAGGGCTCCGTCCTCGCAGCGGCGCTATGGGCTTCTCCTCAGTCCGAGGGAGAAGGGCAAGCTCGAGCACCTCATCTACACTTTCCACATCGTGTATGGTCAACCCCTGGAGAATCTCCACGGGAACCTCAGTTAAATCTATCCGGTTCTGCCTGGGAATGGTTACATCCGTTACCCCACCCCGATTGGCCGCGAGGAGCTTCTCTTTCAGCCCACCGATCTTCAGCACACGGCCGCGTAGTGTAATTTCACCGGTCATGGCCATGTTGTGCCTGACGGGTCTTCCCGTAAGGGCCGAGGCGAGAGAGGTGGCGAGGGTGATCCCGGCGGAAGGGCCGTCTTTAGGGATGGCCCCCTCCGGTACGTGAACGTGGATATCCACCTTCTGGTAAAAGTCCCGCGGGAGACCCAGTTCGGATGCTCTGGAGCGAACATAGCTGAGAGCGGCCCTGGCGGACTCCTGCATGACATCCCCCAGTTTTCCCGTTAACGTAAGGTTGCCCTTGCCTTCCATGACGGTTACCTCGATCTGAAGCAGTTCGCCTCCGACCTCGGTCCATGCCAGGCCGGTAGTCAGCCCGATCCGATCCTTCTCCTCAATGAGACCGTGATCATACTTGGGCACACCCAGGTATTTTTTCACCACATTGCTGTTTATACTTATGCGCTTCGCGTTTTCCTTGCCTGCCTTGACAATATCCCGCGCCACCTTGCGGAACACGGAAGCGATCTCCCGCTCAAGATTTCTGACACCGCTCTCCATCGTATAGTTTCGGATGATCGTCAAAAGACCGGCATCCGTGAAGCGTGCGTATTTCCCGGAAAGACCGTTTGCCTTAAGCTGTTTTTTTACCAGGAATTGTTTGGCGATATTGAGTTTTTCCGGTTCCGTGTACCCCGCGATGCGAATAATCTCCATCCGGTCCCTGAGAGGGGCGGGAACGGGATCAAGAGTGTTCGCCGTCGTGATGAACATTACATTTGAAAGGTCGTAATCAACCTCGAGGTAGTGATCCGAAAAAGCGTTGTTTTGCTCCGGGTCCAGAACCTCCAGGAGCGCTGACGAGGGATCGCCGCGAAAATCCATACTCATTTTATCCACTTCGTCGAGAAGGAACAGCGGGTTAACCGTCTCGGCTCGCTTCATGGACTGGATAATCCTGCCGGGAAGCGCCCCAATATATGTCCTCCGGTGCCCCCTGATCTCAGCTTCGTCCCTGACTCCCCCAAGAGACAGACGGACAAAATTCCGGCCCATGGACCGGGCGATGGACTTCGCCAAAGATGTCTTACCAACACCTGGGGGACCCACGAAGCAGAGGATGGGTCCTTTCAGCTTACCCACCAACTGATGAACAGCCAGATATTCCAGAATTCGGTCCTTGACCTTATGGAGACCGTAGTGGTCCTCATTTAGAATACGTTCAGCCTCGGTGATATCCAGCTTATCATCGGTTTTTTTTGTCCAAGGGATGGAGATCAGCCAGTCCATGTAGTTGCGAACAACTGTGGCTTCGGCTGCCATGGGGGCCATCATCTTCAAACGGCGAAGTTCTTTAAGCGCTTTTTCGTTAACCGCTTCCGGCATCTGGGCATCCTTGATTTTCTCCTCAAGTTCCTGGACCTCGGCCTTGGCCTCATCCTTTTCGCCCAGTTCCTTCTGGATGGCTCTCATCTGCTCATTGAGATAATATTCCTTCTGGGTCCTTTCCATCTGGCGCTTGACCCGGCTGCGTATCTTCCTTTCGATCCGGAGAATTTCGATCTCCGATTCCATGATCTGAAGGATGTTCTCCAATCGGCGCGGAACCTCGATGGCTTCCAGAAGATCCTGTTTGTCTTCCAGCTTGATAAGAAGGTGGGCGGCGATGGTATCGGCAAACTTCCCGGGATCTTCGATAATATTGACGGTGGAAAGAACCTCTTGCGGAACCTTCTTGTTGAGCTTTGCGTACCGCTCAAACCGATCGACAATACTTCTCATCAGAGCCTCAAGCTCGGGGGTCATGGGGCAAAAGTAGTCCAATTCCTCATATTCGGAAGAAAAGTAGTCCACCGTCTCCCTGAAAGCGGTAAGACGACATCTCTTCTGCCCTTCCACAAGGACCTTTACCGTCCCATCGGGCAGCCTGAGCATCTGAAGAACGGACGAAAGGGTTCCCACATCGTTGATCTCGTCCGGTGTCGGTTCATCCACCTTCGCGTCCTTCTGAGCCGACAGCAGGATATTTTTGTCCGCCTCCATTGCCACCTCGAGGGCACGGATGGACTTATCTCTGCCCACGAAGAGGGGGACGATCATGTGAGGAAATACCAGGATGTCTCTCAGCGGCAATACGGGCAGCGACTGATTTATAAAAACTTTTTCAGTTTTGTTAGCCATTTGCGAATCACACTCCATTCATTTTACACAGTTATCCCAAACCTTGAAGGGATGTCCTCTCCAGGGTAAGGGATATCGGCCGGGGGGTTACGATACTTTTTTTTCCTCTTCCTCCTCGCCGGAGCCTGATTCGTAAAGAAGGATGGGATCCATACTTAAAAGTACGACATCCTCGTTGACAATGCACTCGCGGACGTTGGGCTGCGAGGGAAGATCATACATGATATCGAGCATTCGGTCCTCCAGAATGGCGCGCAGCCCCCTGGCCCCGGATTTGCGTTCAATGGCCTCTTTCGCCACTGCGGAAAGAGCTCCATCGGTAAACTTCAGTGCTGTATTCTCAAATTCAAAGAATTTCTGGTACTGCTTGACCAGCGCGTTTTTTGGCTCGGTGAGTATCTGGACGAGGGCGTCCTCATCCAGATCGTGCAGGGTGGACACAACCGGGATTCTACCAACAAACTCCGGGATCATGCCGAAACGGATTAAATCCTCCGGCCGCATCTGAGTGAGGATCTGACCGATATTTTTTTCTGTTCTGGTCTTCACCTCAGCCCCGAAACCGAGGCCCTTTTTCCCGATCCTATATTCGATCACCGAATCCAGCCCGACAAAGGCTCCACCACAGATAAAAAGAATATTCTCCGTATCGACCGCGATAAATTCCTGCTGCGGATGTTTTCGTCCGCCCTGGGGAGGCACATTTGCCAGGGTGCCCTCAATAATCTTCAGAAGAGCCTGCTGAACACCCTCGCCGGAAACATCCCTGGTGATGGATGGGTTATCACTCTTCCTTGCCACCTTGTCGATCTCGTCAATATAAACGATCCCCTTTTCTGCGCGGCTTACGTCGTAGTCGGCATTTTGCAGGAGTCTGAGAATAATATTTTCAACATCCTCACCAACGTACCCCGCTTCCGTCAGGGTCGTCGCGTCAACGATGGCGAATGGAACGTTAAGAATCCTGGCAAGGGTCTGCGCAAGCAAGGTCTTCCCTGATCCGGTCGGCCCGATAAGAAAGATGTTGCTCTTCTGGAGTTCAACGTCATCGCTGCTGGCTTCGATGCGCTTGTAATGATTATAGACCGCCACGGAGAGTACTTTTTTGGCCCTTTCCTGGCCTATAACATACTCATCCAGAGCTTTTTTAATCTGTTCGGGCTTTAGCAGATCCTTCGAGATCCTATCGCTCTCCTCACGTTCCCACTCCTCCTCGATAATGTCGGTGCACAGATCCACACACTCATTGCAGATATAGACCGTAGGTCCGGCGATCAGTTTGCGAACTTCATCTTGCGTCTTACCGCAGAAGGAACAGCGGAGGATGGCACTGTTCTTGCCTATTTCTTCACTCATGGTTTCTCCTTCGTGGCTCTAACCGCACTATTCGGAAAGCCGTTGGGAAATCACCCTGTCAACCAATCCATATTTAACGGCCTGTTCGCCGGACATGAAAAAATCCCTATCCGTATCCGCCTCTATAGTCTCAAAGGGCTGTCCCGTACTCTCAGCAAGAATGGTATTCAACTCACCCTTGATTCTCAGGATCTCCTTTGCATGTATATCTATGTCCGACGCCTGCCCAGAAAAACCGCCCAAGGGCTGGTGGATCATGATCCTTGCGTGAGGCAGAGACAGCCGCTTCCCTCTGGTTCCCGCAGACAGGATCAGGGCGCCCATGCTTGCGGCCTGCCCGATGCAGATCGTCTCGATTTCCGATTTAATGTAACGCAGGGTATCGTAGATGGCAAGGCCGGCCGACACGGACCCTCCGGGACTGTTGATATAGATATGTATATCCTTTTCGGGCGCTTCAGCCTCCAGATAGAGGAGCTGCGCGATAATAAGGTTGGAAACATGGTCATCGATGGCGGTGCCTAGAAAGATTATCCGGTCCTTCAGAAGGCGCGAGTAGATATCGTAGGCTCTCTCCCCCCGGGCGGTTTGTTCAATTACCATCGGGATAAGATTCATATCAATGGTCCTCCTGTTCGATTTCGTTTTTTGCCTCAGTTTCCGTGATGACGGCATTTTCCAGTATGTGGTTAAAGACCTTGTCACGCAAGATACTGAAGGTGATCTCTTTAATGGTGCCGTCGGATGAATACTCCTCCTGAAGATCCTCGTAACGTTTACCCGTCTGTGCCGCAGCGTGCCTGACCACAGCGTCAATCTCCGCGTCTTTGGCCTCGATCTTTTCCACGTCGGCTATCTCACTGATGACATACATAAGGCGAACGTGCTCTTTAGCTGTATCTTTCAGCCCCTCCTCATTGGCAAGGATAAGCTCCTTGATCTTCTCGTCGGGAACACCCGCCCGAGTCAGTTTTTCACCATAATCCTGGACGAGAAACCTCAATTCCTTGTCCACCAGAGAGGGAGGAACGTCAAACACATTGGCATCGACCAGCTTGCGTGTCAGGTTTGAGCGCAGGGCGCGCTCGGAATCGGTCCCCCTGATTTTTTCCATATCCTCGCGAACAGCCTTTCTCAACTCATCCACCGTCCTGTACTCACCCACGGTGGAGGCGAACTCGTCGTCAAGATCAGGGATATCAAGTACCTCAATCGCCTTAATGGCTACCGAAAAGTGTACTGTCCGACCTGCCAGGTCCTTGTTGGAAAAATCATCCGGAAAGGGAAGATCGAACTCTTTTTCCTCACCTGCCTTCATGCCCAAGATCTGTGCCTCAAAACCGGGCACCAGTTCGGTTTTACCGATTTGGATCATGTAGTCCTTAACATCCATCCCCTCCACGGGCTCGCCCCCTTTGGTCCCGGAAAAATCAATCCTGGCGATGTCTCCGCTACAAAGCTCCCTGTTCTCCTCAACGGGAACGGCCTCGGCCTTCTGTTCTCTGAGAGAATCGATAAAACTGGTAACATCCTCATCCTTGACCCGGAATATGGGCTTCTCCAGCTCAAGACCCTTGTAGTCGGTAAGCTCGAAAGACGGGGAAAGTTCAACTATGGCCTCAAACCCCAGGGGTTTGTTTTCATCACTTTTGACCTCTGTCAGATATGGACTGCCGAAAGGGATCAGATTATTCTCATCCAGCGCCTTTCGGGTAGCGACGGACACCAGGGAATTTACCGCGTCATCCTTCGCCTCGGCACCATAGATTTTACGGACCATCTCAATGGGTGCTTTGCCCTTGCGAAACCCTTTCAGCGTGGCTCCGGCCCTGATCCGAAAGAGAGCCTTGTCGATCTCCTCCTTAACCGTGTCCCAGGGAATCTCTACGCTCAGTTTTCTCTCCACATCGCTTGTCTTCTCAAGGTTGATCTTCATGAAAAAATTTACTCCTCTCGAAAATGCGGTTAATGAAATATTGATGACTTCTAAACAGTCATCAATGCGCCCGGGGGAAATGCCCAAATCAATGGCCTGCAATGCAAGTCGTTGATTTGTGAGGAAAGTGAAAATGATACTTTTCGCTTTCCGTGGAGAAAAAAGCAACGAATGGACTTTTTACGATCCAATCAATAATGCCTGGCGTGGTGCGAGAAGGGGGACTCGAACCCCCACACCGTCAGGTACTGGGTCCTAAACCCAGCGCGTCTGCCAGTTCCGCCATTCTCGCAGGGAACCATGTCCAAAGTCCAGAGTCCAGTGTCCAGAGGAAAAAAATGGATGCGTGGACGCATGGGCGCAGACCCCGGACCCTGCATACAGTGTCGCAATGCCATCGGCTAGATAAAAATGGTTTCTAACAGGATTACGATCTTTTTGGAAGGGGGTTCCTACCTTTTTCCCCAACATGAAGTGAGGGCCTTTCCCCCGCGAAGTGGCAGGTTGCCACATATTCCGACACTCCAGCCGCTTTCCAGATAATTATAGCCGATCTGGAGACAAAAAGAAGATTTTGGAACATCTTCGCCAGCTTGGGTATTATCTGCTTTCAGAGCATATTAAGGCAGCCTGCGAGGGAAGTCATCTAGGATCGCGGCGGGTATGAAAGTCCAACAGGCGTCCCAGGGTGAAAATCCGCTCGATGAAGTTCTCCTGGAGTTGAGGATTCTTGAGTCTTTCGTCGTCCTCAACCGGGATAAGGGGAAAGTGCTCCATGAAGATGCAGGCGAATATTCCTCGTCCCTTCCTGACCGGTATCCCCTTTTCGTTCAGCACATTGACGCGCTCCATGCCGCTGCTGGGAGAACCGCTTTTAAAGATAAAACCGCGCAGGTCCTCTTTTTCCAACGCCCTGACGCGTTCTCTTGCCCACCGCTGCATCCTGTCGGTGTGGTCCACTCCCGTACGTGAGGCAATAAGACGGGGATTTTCGGGGTCGCCCTCCAGGTGAAACGGCTCCCTGGGGATAGGAAATCCGCACTCGACCTCCGGGCATACCGGGATATATTCGACGAACTTTCCCAGTGTCCCGGTGAGAAAACAATCGAGCCTGTGCCCTCCGTCCCAGCGAACGTTTTCCCCCAGCAGGCATGCGCTGATTCCCAGCCGTGGATGTTCAAGCTCCCGTTCTGTTTCGATCATGTCGATGCGATCCCGATCATTATCATCTATTTTATATCTTCCATGCGCTGATCAACAACTCTTTTCCATCCAGGCCACAAATTCCGGAACAGGGGCGGCCAAGATGGCAAAGTCCATCACGCCGGGGGCGGCAGAGGAAAGGCGCTGATCCGGCGGCCCTCTGTTAAGTAGGCGCGAGCAACTGTGGCATAACTGCAATTCCGCCCATGTTGAACGTTGCAAAACCAACACACTCCATTGGCATTCTCAATTATCAACCCCATAGCCTGATTACAGGTAGCCACCTTTCAGCTGTAGGCGCTCGATGATGATTCGGGGAAGCGCCCACTTTCAGATCAACTCTAAAATTACTTTTATTAACAAGGTATTACAACGCTCTGTAACCACCCCCACCTTTGCGCTGACACCGACAATTGGGTCCCTGCCCCGTCGGTATCCCAGGCCGGTCCAAGACTTTCAAAGCCGTACCTACATTCGGCATGTTTATTGCTTTATATCACATGTTTATATAGGCGAAGCCATATCACCGCCGGATCGAGAAGGCACAGGCGGCAAAAAAAAAGATGGGAGGCAAACGATGATCAATCTGAAACACCACCTGCTCAGGATGGGACGGACGATTTTTCACCAGCGCGATCCTCTCGCCCCCGATGGCGGCATCCCATATTCCCTGGGACCAGGTTCCCATGATCTCGATCCCAGGCCAACCCTGTTTTTTTACTGGCACGAGCCCCTTTCGGCGCTCCCGGTAAAAATTCCAGTGAGGGAAACCCGCGGCCTTCGGAGCTGGTTCTCGAGGTTAGGCCTCACAAAAAAATCGGTCTGAGGAAGATTTTACGAACCCAGGTCCCAAGTACCCCAGGGAAACCTTAGGGTGACCTGGTCCCCCGACATCCTATGGTCACCTGCCTGAAAGCTGCGTTACCAGGGAGCTGCGCAAGCGGGCAGGCTGATCAATGGGAAGGGAATCAAAGCTCCAGTTGCTCTCCCCTGACCAGCAGCCACACGAAAAACGGCCCTCCGAGGAGGGCGGTGATCACCCCGACGGGTATCTCAGCGGGAGCGATGACGGTCCGGGCAAAGGTGTCGCATATGGTCAGAAATGCACCGCCGAAAAGGAGGGTGGCAGGGGCGAGGTAGCGGTGGTCCTGCCCGATTATCAGCCTGCAGATGTGCGGTGACATCATCCCCACAAACCCGATGGGACCGCATACCGAAACGACCCCTCCCACCATCAGAGAAGCGGCAAAGAAAATCCTTCGCCGCACGGACCTGACGTTTACCCCGCGGCTGGTCGCCATCTCCTCGCCGGTAGCCATCAGGTTCAGCTCGTAGGTCAGGTAAAGGATAATGATGACGCCGACGACCACGAACGGCAGCATGTTCAGAACGGATCGGAAACCCACTACCTCCAGGCCGCCCATAAGCCACCGGATGAGGTGAAAGGTCTGGGTAAAATCGCTGATGTACTGGATAAAAAGGTTGACGCTTGAAAAGAAGAAGCTGATAGCCACCCCGGCCAACAGCATGGTTCCGGTTGAGAAACCGGATCGAAGTTGAGTCAGGCCATATACGAGAAGGATCGAAAGCATGGCTCCGATAAAGGCTGAAAGCGATATGCCGGGAATTCCCAGCAGGGCGACCGGCAGTCCAAAGCGGATATAGGCGGCCGCGCCGAGGGCGGCCCCGGATGACACGCCCAGGGTAAAGGGCGTCGCAAGGGGATTTCTGAAAAGCGCCTGAAATGACATGCCGCTTACCGCCAGGCCGACCCCCCCGAGAAAGGAGACAAACACCCTGGGCACGCGCAGCCTCCAGAATATCTCACTCTCCCTGCTCCAGGAAGAGGAATGTATAACCGCATCCAGCGGAATTGTCCGCATCCCGATCAGCGGCCCGACTGCCAGCGCCAGCACCGCCAGGAGAGCCAGAGCAAACAGGATGCAGACCCTGCGGCTGCCCGTCATTGCCGCACAACATCCTCCGGGAGAACGATCATCCGCCCGGATTGAGGGTGTGGGGTGAGGAGGAACCTCCTGTCGTAAATCGCCTCGAGGATGCTGTTATTCATGAGACCGGCCGGTGGACCTGCAAACCGCACCGACCCTTCCCGCAGGGCGACAACCCGGTCACCGTTGAGAACCGCGCTGTTGATATCGTGCGTAACCGAAACTACGGTAATACCCTCCTCCCGGTTCAGCCTTGCCAGAATTCCCAGGACCTCCTCTCCGTGCTTCGGATCAAGAAAGGTTGTAGGTTCATCGAGCAGGAGCACTTTCGCCCCCTGCGCCAACGCCGCCGCGATGAGCACCTTCTGGCATTCCCCTCCACTAAGAGTCCCCATGGGCCGGTGATAAAATCTTTCGGTTCCTGTGAGCTTCATGGCCTTTTCAACTATCTCGCGATCCCCGGGCTTCAACGCCGAGAAAGGGCTCAGGTGGGGATAGCGCCCCATGAGAACGAACTCACCCGCTGAAAAGGGAAGCATCCGCATATCGGCCTGTGGTACATAGCTCAACAGTTTTGCCAGTTCTTTTTGCGAATATTCCTCCAAAGGCCTGCCCGACATTCTTATTACGCCTTGACCGCCGATGTTGATCCGGTCCAGGCACTTGAGCAGCGTCGTCTTGCCCGCCCCATTTGGACCGATAACACAAAGATACTCCCCCTCATATACGCACATGGACACGTCATGGAGAATACCTGTCTGTCCAATACGGTAGGAATAGTTGACAATCTCAATAATCCTGCGTCTTGTCATCGTCACTCCCAGCGAGCCTCCGGGTGTATCACTCTTGCCATCTCCTCTAAGAGCAGGACGAATCGGGGTCCGGGTATCACCACGTAATCCTCGTTGAACACGTAGACCCGACCTTTTCGCACCGCGTCCAGCCTGGGGATGGAACGCCATTTTTTCATCATCTTCTCGTCTGTCTGAGTGTCCGTCACGTCGGGGACCATTTCGATTATCACCTGGGGATTGAGCCTGGCGACTCCCTCTGCAGAGAGGGCCGGGAACTTCAGAGTGTCTTCGGTATACGCGTTTTTCCCCCCGGCCATGGAGATGAGTTCGTCGTAGAATCCGTCCTTTCCCGAGATATAGACCGCTCCGGCCGCTCCAGTCTGAAGGTTTCTTCCCACCGCCACCATAACGCTGGGTCGAGTGAGACCCACTGTCAGGTTTTTTACACGTTCGATCCTCTTTCCGATTGTCAGCAGGATCTTTTCGGCCGCCTCCATTTTACCGGTCTTTTTGCCGATCAACCGTATTGATTCCATGATCCCGTCAACGCTGCTGTGGTCCACCGTAAGGGTCTCGATTCCAAGCCGCTTCAGGTTTTCACGTGGTTTGTCATGCTCCTTCAACAGGACCACCAGGTCAGGATTGGCAATGATAATCGCCTCGTAGTTGATGTCGAAGTATCCCCCTATTTTAGGTTTTTCCAGCGCCTCGGGTGGATAGTCGCAGTACCGTGTCACCCCGACGACCCTATCACCCAGGCCAAGCGAGAAAAGTACCTCCGTGATGCTGGGGGCCAGTGATATGATGCGCCTGTATTGTTGAGGCCGAGGGGGCTGCGATGGGGACCGATCCAGGTGGGCAATATTTGGATTCGAGGGCTCCTGTTGGCTGAAACCACGTACAAGGAAGCCTCCCCCGGTCAGAAGGACAATGGTTGTAATGAAGATCAGGGCGCGCCGCATGTCAATACCTCGCGTCCGTCATCCTGAAAGAATAGGCGATTTTTCTCGTGGATGACACCAGAATGCCTGCCTCGCTCGCAGGTGAAAAGCGGGCTTTTTGAAGGGCCGTTACGGCCGATCGGTCAAGCATGGAAAAACCGCTTGACCGGACTACCGAGACGGCGCCCAAACGCCCGTCGCTTCCGATCCTCACCGAGAGGATGACTTTCCCTTCCTGGCCGCGTCTTCTGCACCAGTCCGGGTAGACCGGTTCGGGAAGGTCGATGGCCTCTGCCCTGACGAAATCAACACCCGGACCATCGCTGGAGAAACTGCCCGGGAGGCCCAGCCCTGGGAGGCCGGCCACATAGGCAAGCATGGGCTGCTGCAGTCCCGTCGGGCCGGTTTGGTACGCGGGACCCCGATCATCGGCATCATCACTGGAACTTTCAGCCGGTTCAACGGGTGGCGCATCCTTTCCGGCCATTGAGGTCCCATCATTTTCGTGGGATGGAAGGGGTGGAGGAGGCACAGGGATGTTCACCGTGGGCGACGCGATTCGCTCCTGGACCGCCCTGGATTTATGGGCCGGCATTGCCGGCGATTTTGAAACTGTACTTACAGTTTCCCGAACATCCCGAACATGGGGATGGCGGTCACCGGGAGTTCCTGATTCCCCGGAGCCTAATGACACTATATCCACGACTATCGGCCCGACAGCCGGGTGGGGAGGAGGGATCGCTCCTCCCCACCCGGACCGTCCCAGAACCAGGGCGATAATGGCCAGGTGAAGCCCAAGCGACAGGGAAACGGGCCATAAAACAGAGTCGGTCCTCAATTTTGATCGGGTCGTAAAAAGTCCATCCATGGCTTTTTACTCCACGGAAAGCGAAAAATGTTATTTTCACTTTCCTCACAAATCAACAACTTGTCCCGCAAATCGATGACCTGCGGGACAAGTCATTGATTTGAGCCTCCTTCAGTGGGCGCGTTGATCGGGCCGTAAAAAATTCCATCATAATTCGGCCTTGAAACCCAGGTATCCCGAGATACCCGGCGTACCGTAGCCGAGAACGGTCTGGTAATCCTCATCCAGAAGATTTTCCACCCTGGCCGTAACCTCGAAACCATCGGCGAGGCGGAATGCGCCCAACAGGTTGACAAGTGTATAGCCGTGCAGCGTCACCCTGACGGGCATGTAGGTTGGTGGCGGAAAATCGAGGTCCTCGTTGGCACCGACATAGAGAACATCGATCCCGAGGCGATTCCCCTTTGACGGGTTGTAGTCCGCCGCAAACTCGATACTGTCCTGGGGAACGCGGAGCAGTTTCTCTCCGGTTGCCTCATCCTCCGACCGCGTGTATGTGTAGTTGAGATTCATCGTAACCGCATCCGTCAGGAGCAGTCTGGAGGTAAACTCCAGGCCGCTGGTATTGGCCCCGAGGGTGTTCTGGTAGAGCATCGTCCCGAAGTCGAAGTCGATGAGATTGTCGAACCTGTTGTCAAAATATGTCAGTCCAAGAGAAGCCCTGCCATCCATAAGATCCTGGTCCACCCCGACATCCCAACTGCCGCTCTCCTCCGGCTGAAGGCCCGGATCTCCGTATATGGAGAAAAGCTGGTAAAGAGAAGGGGCCTTGAACCCCGTCCCGTAGGTAGCTCTCAATTTGGTTCCCGTCCCATGCAGCAGATAGGCGCTTGTCAGGCGATAGGTCACCTGTGTACCAAAGTCGCTGTGGTTGTCCACCCTGGCTCCCACCGTGGTGATGAATCTTCCGCCCGCGTCATTTTGCTCCAGAAAGTAGACGCCTGTCGTACGGGCCTTCTTCTCGTCAAAGGTGTTCGTCTTCCCCCTTTCCTCCTCGGTCTCCGCGCCGATAGTCAGAGTGACGATTGGACTCAGGTAAAGGTTGTTCTGCCAATCCAGCTTGACGAGGCCGCTGTCGAACTCACTCCTGGAGGGCGGGTTGATATCGTTACGGCGGTTGTCCGTGTAGGAGACGCCCACAATCTGCTCCCAGGCGCCGTCGGCCAGGGAGATGGTCCCCTGCCCACGCATAACGAGTTCCTTCGTACCCGAAACGTGGTCCGGGTCATCTCCAAAGGCTCCACCGAAATTGTCCAGGTCGGCCTTTGCGCTGGAATATCGAAAAATGAGATCCAGCCCAAGCCTGTCGGAAGGCACAATGCCGATCCTCCCCGACCAGGTGGTATTCGTGTAGCCGTCCTTCTCCAAATTCCCGTCATCCTCGTCGGCGGCGGATATTCCTCCCGTGTCGAAGTGTGAAAGGGAAAGGGAATAGTCTCTCATCCCCGTCGCCCCGCTGACATCGATGTACCCCCGGTAAGTCCCAAACGAGCCTGCCTCCCCTGCTATCGCAATATGGGGTTTTCCCTTGCCCTTCCTGGTGATGATGTTTATGACGCCGCCTATCGCATCGGAGCCATATAGGGGGCTTTGCGGACCGCGCAACACCTCGATCCTCTCGATGTTGTCCGTCGTCAAATTAGCGAAGTTGAAGATCCGCCCCGTAGAGATGGGATCGTTGACCTCCACACCATCAATGAGGACCAGGGTATGCCCCGATCTTGCTCCCCTGATGAAAACCGTGGCTGTCTGTCCCACACCACCGTTGATGTTGATTTTTATTCCCGGCACCCCTTCAAGGGCCTCCAGAACGGTTTCGGCTCCTTTTCGCTGGATATCCTCGGCGGTGATGACCGTCATCGAACTTGCGATCTTCTCCAGGGGAGTCTCAATGCGGGTGGCTGTTACCACGACCTCCTGAACGTCTTCCTCGCCGGTCCCTGCCCAAAGGTAAGTTGGATTAGAAAGTACCATGGCCAGGACACCCATGATCAGCGCAGTTATCCTCATTTCGTCGCTCCTTGTCCGGCCATGTCATGTCATCTTCACACAGAGACAAAAAAACCCCGGACCTCTTCATTGAGATCCGGGATGCCGTTTTTCATCCGTCTCTGGCTGCGGTCAGACCCCGGCCGCGAGGGTTCCGTTCGCTTCATTCCACAGGCAGGTCTTCTGGCTTCCGGATTACCCTACTCGCCGCGCCTTCCCGATGCAAAACCAGGATCACCTTTCGAAGTGCTGCTCTCTCAGGGTGATTTTGCTTCGCAGAATCAGTGGCTTTGATGCGGCTTTCGTCCCCGGTTACAGCGGCGGGTCCGCGACGGCTTCTAACCGTCTTCCCTTAGCCTGTACGATTGACAGTAAAACACCGGCGTTGGGATGTCAAGGAGACCCTGCCCTGTAAGGTGGGAGGGGCCATGGGCAAGAGGCGAAGATTGGGCTAAAATCACTTTGCGCGAAGGTGCGCTTCCCGGAGGAACAGTCCCAGGTCCGGTCTGTCAGTGAAAATTCCGGATACCCGCTCCTCCGCAACCAGGCCCCTGATGATCTTACGGTCGTTGGCGGTCCAGACGTAAATCGGCATGTCAAGCCGCCGGGCCGTTCGTAAAAAACCGAATTTCAGAAGCCTCTGGTCCACGGCGAGAAAATCCACCCCCGTGTCATGGACCCTTTTCTCGGGAAAGAGTGATCGGGGAAGCCCTCTTAAAGGCCTGCTCCCCAACACCAGGCCTGTGGCAACTGCAGGAAAACTTTTCTTTATAGTCCTTACCGCCGAATCGATGGAAGAGGAGAAAATCACGTTGTCCGGCTTGAAATGCTCCATGGCCTTTTCCACAACCTGATCTTCGTATCCGTCTTCCTTCAGCTCAATATTCAGCCGGATTCTGCCGCCCAGGTATTGAACCGTCTCCTCCAGGGTGGGGATAAGATACCCATCATCCACGGCCGCCGCGAAGATCTCTTCCGCGGTCAGATTTCTGAGTAATTTCCCTTTGAACATCCTGTCATGGTGGATAATGAGAACCCCGTCGGCGGTCCTGTGGACATCCAGCTCGATCATGTCGGCCTGCATCTCAATGGCAACCCTGAAGGCTTTGATTGTATTCTCGTGGGCGTAGGCTGAGGCGCCTCTGTGGGCTATGATCAGCGGCTTATTCACCATGGGTCTCCAATTTCTCAATACTTCACAGCTATCACGCCGCCAATGGAGACGGCAAGGGCCAAAACGGCTCCGGCGTAAAAGGGTCCCGCGATTCCCCACAGTGTGTAGGCGACACCCATGACCAGAGGCCCGGCGGTCTGCCCCAGCCTGAGCACCATGCCGTTAACCGACATGATAACCCCCCGATGCTCGATGGGAGCGAAACCGGCCATGAGGGACATTATAGCCGGTATGTTCATCCCGTGGCCCAGGCCGAAGATCACAGCCGGGAGGGCGTAAAGCGACACGGATGAAATTGCCGGGATAAGAAGGAGGGCCGCGCCATAGAATAGAAAGGCCGCCTTGATCAGGTTTTTCTCACCAAACTTCGCAGATAATCTCCCCATCTGGGTCGAGGTCAGGGCGGTGCTTACCGACATGACCGACATGAGGAGCCCGATGGTCATGGTAGAGGCCCCAAACCTTGCACTCGCCATGAGTGGGAAAAATGTCAGCAGGGAACCGTAAAGGATGATGAAGGTGGCGATGCCTACCAGAAAAACACCCAGAACATCCTTGTTTTTCAGAACTCCCCATGCCCCTTTGAGGTAGTCGACAAAATTTTTGCCCCCTTTCGGTTCAGGATTTTCCAGGTGGAAAAGAGCCGCATAGGCCACCGGCAGTGCCAGCAGGGGTAGGAAAAAGGGATAGTACCATCCAAAAAGGGCCATGGCGCCCCCAATGGCCGGATAGCTTGCGGTGCCCACCGACAGGACGGTGGCGTTGTAGCCCATGGCGGTCGCCCTCTCCTTACCGGGGAAGAGATCACCGATGATGGTACCCGCGAGAGATGCCAGTGCGGCGGCTCCGGTCCCCTGAAAGAACCTCAGAACGAGCAGGACATGGAAGCTTCCGGCAAACCCGCACGCACTGCCCGCCAGACCGAAAAGGAGCAAGGAAGGGACGAGTATTCTTTTCCTTCCGTATCGGTCCGCCAGGACGCCGAGAAAAGGAGCCAGGATCATGCCCGGAAAGGTAAACGTGGTGATGAGAAGCCCCACCTGCCGCGGTTCAATTCCCAGGTCCCTGATGATTCGTGGAAAAGCGGGGGTGATGCTGGCCACACCCAGAACCGATATGAGGGTCACGCTGAAGATGATACGGAGGTTCCGATCACGCCGGATTTTGCCCTGATCACTGCGGTCCAACGCTCCGGACCTGAATTTCAAGGGAATCCCCCATTTTTACCGCAGGATGATTTCACTGTCCCCAAGTCTACTGTAACACCGAGGCATATGCCAGAAACAACTACGGCATCCCGCGAAAAAAGGTTTTCTGCCTAAGATACAGGCAACCGCTCCTCTGTGATGAATGCCGTGTAATTGTTCAAATCGGACGCCGGGGAACGCGCCTTTTTCTTTGTATGGCTGCAGGGCATTAACGACTATCTATTTGAAAAACAAGGCATTTTAGACCGACAGCACCTGTTGCGGACTAACATGGCACAGCCCTTGCCTTTTTGAGGACGGCCCCGATAACGGGGCCCAACAATCCTTTGAGAGGGGGGAACAAAGAAAATGAAATACATCATCGCAATTATCAAACCTGGAAAACTGGACGAAGTCCGGGAGGCCCTCACTTCGCTGGGGGTCA
>JAADHJ010000045.1 GCA_013151915.1 Deltaproteobacteria bacterium | reverse complement strand
CCCTTGAGTTCATCGCTAAAGCTGGCCGCCTCCAGCCTTGTCTGGAATTTTCCAACCCTGACAAAGGTCATGGGAAGCGTGGTTTCCCTTTTGGTCAATCTTACCCTGTACCCCATTTTCTGTATGCGTGTCATTATCATCCGGGCATTTCCTTCGAGCAGGTAACTTCCGGCGTTTATAACTGTTCCTCCTCCGGAAACCCTCGAAAGGTTGGCCTCAATCTTCGCCTGTTTGAGATCGGAAAGGACTCTTTTGGCTTCGCTGGAACTGGCAAAGGGACCTACCGTCAGAAAATGCATCATCGCCTGTGTGGATCCTTTTTTGTAGAGCGGATCGTAGCCGGCGGCGGCCAGCTTTTTTTCGAGCTCTTTCACGCTCGATCTAAGGATGCAGGCCCCAACCTGGACGGAATATTTTCCCTCCACCCTTTCGACAACCGCCATGGTGTTTTGCGGTGATGGTGTTGTAACAGGTTTAATCGCGGGTGCCTGAGCTGATTTTGGCGCTGGTACGGGGGCCGGCTTGAGAACGGGCGCTTTTGACGGTTCCGGAGCCGGTACAGGAACCTGTTTGGGAACGGGAGGCGTTGCCCGAGGAGCGGTATTTTGGGGGAGTTTTTTCATCTTGACGGTGACGCTGTTAACCGCAGGCGCCCGAACCCTGGAAGCTGTTCTCTTGCTCTGGTGAAGATAGTTCAGGGCTACCCACAGGATGAGCACAATAATTACAAGTGCGCCCCCAATGAGAACAAACGGGGAGGGCTTGCGCTTTCCCGGGCCGGCTCCTCCACCAGATCCCAGGTCGTCTTCGGCCGGAGGGATACCTATTCCTGACTGTTCATCGGGTATGGGCCCGGCCATGGGAGGTTCGGGTTCCCGGTCGGATGAATACGGCTCGGTCAGGATCTTGTCCACATCCAGATCCGGAAGGCTGTCGGCAGCGTCCTCCTCTTTCCTGCCAAAAACAAGATCGGTGGGTTCCTCCGGTTTTTCCTCTTCTTTCGGGCCATTTTCCTTCTGTCCAAAAGAAAACGGGTCCAGGTTGTCCCTCTTTGGAAAGAGATCAAAATCATCGTCCATAGCTCAATCCTTTTCCTTTTTCTCGTTGGCTTTTTCGATAATTCCCGACGCCAGATGCGCCGGGACTTCCTCATAATGTGAAAAGGTCTGGCTGAAGGAGGCCCTCCCCTCAGTCATGGACCTCAAATCGGGAGCGTAGGTCAGAACTTCCGCCATCGGTACCTGGGCTCTCACCAACTGGCTTCCCGACTGGGGTTCCACCCCGACAACTTTTCCCCTCCTGGAGTTAAGGTCCCCGATAACGGATCCCATATAATCGTCCTGCACAGAGACCTCGAGGTCGACGATGGGTTCCAGGAGAATGGGTCTTGCCTCCATGAAACCCTTTTTAAATCCCATCGACGCGGCGATCTTGAACGCCATCTCCGAGGAATCCACAGAATGGAAAGACCCGTCGTAGAGGGATACCCTGACATTTGTTACAGGATAGCCCGCCAGGACACCCTCAGCCATGGCATCACGGACCCCTTTTTCGACAGCCGGAATATACTGTCTCGGCACAACGCCGCCGACGATCTTGTCAACGAATTCAAACCCTGATCCGTCCGTAAGAGGCTCAATCTCGAGCCAGACATCCCCATACTGTCCCCGCCCTCCCGACTGCTTTTTATAGCGGCTCTGGAGTTTGCTCTTACCCTTGATGGTTTCCCTGTAAGGAACTTTGGGGATTTTCATCTCCACCTCCACCCCAAATTTCTCCTTCATCCTCCCGACAGTTACCTCAATGTGGAGCTGCCCCATGCCGGAAAGGATATTTTCTTTGGTTTCGTTATCCCTCGACACCCGAAGGGACGGGTCCTCATCCAAAAGTCGAGCAATGGCTGAGCTGACCTTCTCCTCGTCTCCCTTGGTCTTGGGGACTATGGCGTAGGAAAGCGCCGGTTCGGGCACCTTGGGGGGGGGAAGTATGAATGGATCGCTTTCCATGCAGAGGGTATCCCCTGTACGGGTCTCCTTGAGCTTGGCAACAGCGCCCAGCTGTCCAGCGGATAATTCGAGAACGGGTGTCTGTTTCTTGCCCTGGAGTTGGAAGATGTTACCACACCTCTCCTTGGCCTCCCGGGTAGCGTTGAAAAACGCGGAATCCGCTTTAAGGGACCCGGAAACCACCTTAAACAGGGTCAGTTTACCGGCATATGGGTCGGCGAACGTCTTGTAAACGTATGCGGCAAAAGGGTCGTCCACGGAAGGGTTCCTTGATGTTTCAACCCCGTCGGCATCAACGCCCGCAACCGGCCCGCGATCAACCGGGGAGGGCAAAAGCGCAACGAGGTTGTCCAAAAGTTTCCGGGCCCCGATATTCAGGGACGCTGAGCCGCAGAACACCGGGATAACCTGGCCCGCGATAACACCGGCCCTCAGGCCGCGGATTATCTCCTCGTCTGACAGCTCTCCCGTATCCAGGTATTTCTCAACCAGCGCATCTTCCCCTTCCGCGGCGGACTCGACGAGTTTCTCCCTGTATTCGTTAACCTCGTCGGCCATCTCCGCCGGGATGTCCTTTTCCTCGAATTCACCGCTTCCATCCATTTTGTAGATGAATGCCCTCATACGGATCAGGTCGACAACCCCTTTGAAATCCGCCTCCGACCCTATGGGGACCTGGACGGGAACAGGATTCGCATTGAGGACCGTATTGACATCACCGAAAGCTTTTTTGAAGTCCGCCCTCTCCCGGTCCATCTTGTTAACGAACGCGACGCAGGGAACACCATTTTCTCTGGCGATTTTCCATAGCCTCTCGGTTTGGACCTTGACGCCCGAGATGGCGCTTAGAATAAGCAGTGCGCCATCGCAAACCATGAGGGCATACAGGGTATCGACAATAAAATCCTGATATCCGGGGGTATCGATGAGGTTAACCTGACAACCATCCCACTGTATGGAGGCTGTGGCTGAACTGGTGCTGATCTTTCGGGAAATCTCCTCAGGCAGAAAATCCATCATAGTGTTGCCTTCATTGATCTTCCCAAGGCGGCTCGTGGCCCCGGCATTATATAAAATGGCCTCCGCCAAAGCGGTCTTACCTGCGCTGCCGTGGGCGATGATTGCGATGTTTCTGATCCTGTCCACCTGAACCTGTTTCATCCGTTGACACCTCCGTCAGTTTCGACAATTCCGTTGTAGGCCGCTATCCCCGGAATTTCTCTACACATGGTTCAAACATATATAAGTATCATCCTGTGGAAAATAGCGTCAAGGTCAAAGAGACCCCGGCAGCATTTGAGTTGAGAACCCGGCAAAAAGTCTCTTCGAGCCATTTTACCAAGCGGGGCATGGCTTCCCCTTCGGTCAGCAATTCCGATCGTAGAGAATCCTGAGCCCCTCCAGGGTCAGGTCGGGGAGAATTTCCTGAATTGTTTGAGACTCGCCGGCCAACACGGGCGTCATGCCCCCGGTTGCCACGACATAAGGTGTCTCCACCATCTCCTTTTCTATCTTTCGTACGAGGGAATCCACAAGCCCGGCATATCCGTATACAATTCCGGATTGAATGCTGCTTATGGTATCTCTCCCGATAACACAGGGGGGATATTCCAGTTCCACTCTGGGGAGTTTTGACGCATTGAGAAAGAGCGCATCCAGGGAGATCTGTATTCCGGGGAAGATCACCCCGCCCAGATAATCCCCGTTACCGGATACGACATCGAAAGTTATGGCGGTACCGAAGTCGATGACTATCAATGCCCGTTTGAAATGTTCGTATGCAGCGACCGTGTTGGCGATCCTGTCTGCGCCGACCTCCTTTGGATTATCATAGAGGATGGACATGCCGGTCTTGATCCCCGGGCCTATGACAATGGGATCGATTCCAAAACCGGACTTCGACATCTCCACAAGGGCCTGGCGGGCGGGTGGAACTACACAGGATATGGCAATCCCCTTCAGGGAGCCCATGTCCAGATCTGCGCTCCGGAGGAGATCTTTTATGAGGTGACCGTACTCATCGGCGGTCCTTCCACGGTCCGACCGAATTCTCCACCTGGAAGTGACCTTAAGACCACTGAATGTTCCAAGGATGGTCTGGGTATTACCGACATCAATACAAAGAAGCAGGTCTTTCTTCATATTCACCTCATCGTCTTCTGATGACCAGGGCGGCGATCTCCCACCTCAACAAGTTCCCCGGAGGTTAAGGTAACAGGGCCGTCGGAAGCTGCGAAAAGAAGGGACCCATCCGGATTAAGATTTACGGGGCGACCCACATATCGACGACCGGCGCTCATGGCGGAATATTCCCGGTCCCAGTCAGCGTATTCCCGCCACCTGGTCCGCACATCCTCCCAACTGGTGCCGCGATAGGAAATACTGTACCGTCGAAGGTTCATTTCCAGCCCCTCAATAATGCGTCCCACGTCCAGGCACCCGCCCAGTTCCTCCAGGGAAGCGGTTTTCCCCACCAGATCTTCGGGCAGGCTCCCCTCCGGCGCTTTTAGATTGATGCCTATTCCAACCACGACATATTCCACGTTTTCCCCTTGGGTTTTTGCCTCAAGAAGCACCCCGGCGAGTTTCCGGCCATCGAAGAGAATATCGTTGGGCCACTTCAGCTTCAGTGGAGTCCCTTCCCTGTGGACGGTTTCAAAAACCGCCAGCGCGGCTATAAGGGATAATCTTGGAAGCTCAATGGGAAGGATGGAGGGACGCAGGAGGACAGAGAGGTAAATGTTGCCGGGGGGGGAATGCCAATGTCGCCCGAAACGCCCTCTTCCTCTTGTCTGGGAACTGGACATGACGGCAGTCCATTCGGCGGCTCCCTCGTTCGCCATGGTCTTGAGCAGATCGCTTGTGGAGGGAACAGTATCGTATCGGCGCAGGTCCATCACCAGGTTCACCGAGCCTTCATTATCTGATAGGGTCGTAAATCCATCTAGTGGGCGCGTCGATGACTTCTTACGAAGTCATCGTTATCTCCATACTGATGTCCTTTGAAACTGCCGAATGGGTCAGGGCTCCCACGGAAATGTAGTCCACTTTTCCGCTTTGAATATACCCATCCATGTCTTCCAGGGTGATACCGCCGGAGACCTCGATAAGCGCCTTGCCTGCCGCAACGGGGATGGCGGCGGCAACCTGGTCAGGGGTGAAGTTGTCGAGCATGATGATTCCCGCTCCCGCCGTAAGTGCCTCTTTTACCCCAGCAAGTGAATCCACCTCAACCTCGACGGTCAGGCCGGGAGGGGCTTTAAGAAGAGCCTTCGTCACCGCCTCGCGGATTCCACCACAGGCCGTGATATGGTTATCCTTGATCAGGATACCGTCAAAAAGCCCCATACGATGGTTCCGGCAGCCTCCGGTCCGAACGGCGAGCTTGTCGAGCCATCGCCATCCGGGAATGGTCTTTCTGCTGTCTAGAACGACGGCTTTGCTTTTTGCCCTTTCAGCGTATTGCCGTGAGAGGCTTGCCACCCCACACATCCTCTGGATAAAGTTAAGAGCGGTACGTTCCCCGGCCAACAGGGAGGAAACGGGCCCCGTGAGTTCAGCCAGTATATCTCCCCCCACTGCGGTCTCGCCCTCCACGGCAAGGCTGTTGAAATGGATGGCTGGATCGATCCTTCTGAAAACGGATTCCGCCACACCCATGCCGCACACGACGGTTTCTTCCCTCGCTTCTATTATCGCCTCCCCATTGCAGGCGCCGATCAGGGCTGCGCTGGTTACATCACCCGGGCCCAGATCTTCATCCAGCGCCAGATCAATCAGCCGGTGGACGGCGGTGGGAAGTTCACGCATCCAACCGCTCCATATTCTGTTTCAGTTTAAGGATCTGGAGGTTCAATTCATCCCTGATATTCCGGTTCTTCTCAACAACCTCGCCCGGTGCCTTCCGAATGAACTGCGGATTTTTCAGCTTCCTTTCAACCTTTTCCAGTTCCGCGGCGGCCTTCTGAAGGGCGCGGCCAAGGCGAAGCATCTCGGCTTCCACATCCACCCGGGTATCAGGCCTGATGTACACTTCCTGCCCCCGGACAATGGTAATGGAAACATCATCCGGTTTTTCGCCATCCTCAAGAATTTCAAGGCTCTCGAGTGCAGCCAGCCTCACAATGTCGGTCACATTGCCGCGAAGCACCGCGGCAATTATTGCATCATGGCAAAGTACGGTTGCCGGAACCCGTTGGGACGGCTGAACCCCCAGTTGTGCCCTCAGGTTCCGAATGGCGCTGGTAACATCCATTACGATAGCCGACACTTCCTCCACTTCCGGATTCCTGTCGCTCTCCCTGGCCTCTGGGAATGGCGCCAACATGATGCTCTCCCCACCCATGGGCAGCCTCTGCCAGATCTCCTCGGTTATGAACGGGATAACAGGGTGCATGAGCCTCAAAACGGCCTCCAGGACGTGAGCGGCCGTCAACGACGTCTCCCGGCGGCCCGACCCACCGTACTCGCCATAGAAAGACGGTTTGGCTAACTCCAGGTACCAATCACAGAACTCGTGCCAGAAAAACTGATATATGAGATTGGCCGCCTCATTGAACCGATAGGTATCCAGGGCATCCGTCACCGAAATTATCACCTGGGACAGCCTGCTCAGTATCCATCTATTGTGCTGACCGTTCGGCGGAGGCGGATTCAGGATCTGCTCCTCCTTGAAACCACCGATATATCGCAGGACAAGGCCGGACGCGTTCCAGATCTTGTTGATGAAGTGTCTGTAGCCCTCAATCCTGTCCTCGGCCAATTTGATATCCCTTCCCATAGCAGCGAATGCGGTAAGGGTATAACGGAAGGCGTCGGCGCCGTACTTATCGATCATCACAAGAGGATCTATAACGTTTCCCCTGGATTTGCTCATCTTATGCCCCTCCCCATCCCGGACGAGAGCATGTATATAGACCTCCCTGAAGGGAACATCATCCATGAATTTTATTCCCATCATGGTCATTCTGGCTACCCAGAAAAAGAGGATATCAAAGCCGGTGACCAGACAGCTTGTGGGATAGAATTTTTTCAGCGTCTGCGTTTCTTCCGGCCATCCCATGGTTGAGAAGGGCCAAAGCGCCGACGAGAACCAGGTATCCAGAACATCCTCCGCCTGTTGGATATCCCTGGACCCGCAGGCAGTGCAAACCGTCGGGTCCTCAACCTCAACCATGATCTCGTCGCACTCCGGACAGGTCCAAACCGGAATCCGGTGTCCCCACCAGATCTGTCTGGATATGCACCAATCCCTGATGTTGTTCATCCACTCGAAATACGTTTTCTCCCAGTTTTCCGGATAGATCCTGATGCGGCCATCTTCCACGGCTTCCATTGCCGGTTTTGCCAGATCCTTCATTTTTACAAACCATTGCCTGGAGATGATCGGCTCAATGACCGTCTGGCACCGGTAACATTGTCCAACCGAGTGCTCATGTTCGTCGACCCTTGCCAGGTATCCGCCCTCTTTTAGATCATTGACGACCTTCTTTCGGCACTCGTATCGGTCCAAACCCTCATAACGCTCACCGGCCTCATGCGTCATTGTTCCATCAAGTGAAATTACCGTAATACCGGGAAGATCATGCCGTTCCCCGATGTCAAAATCGTTGGGATCGTGGGCAGGGGTCACCTTTACGGCGCCGGTGCCAAACTCCATGTCGCAGTAGGCGTCGGTGATCAGGGGAATCTCCCTCGATGTCAGGGGAAGACGGAAAAATCGACCGGCTGAACTGCTGTAACGTGTGTCCTCCGGATGAACGGCGACGGCGGTATCTCCCAACATGGTCTCCGGCCTGGTGGTGGCAACCATCACGTCCCCGCGCCCATCTGAAGCAGGATATCGGATATGGTAGAGATGCCCCCTTACGGTTTTGTATTCAACCTCCAGGTCTGAAATAGCCGTTTGGCACCTGGGACACCAGTTTATTATATAATCGCCCTGGTATATGTAATTCTCTTTGTAGAGTCGGACAAATACCTCCCTGACAGCCCTTGAAAGGCCATTGTCCATGGTGAAGCGTTCCCTTTCCCAGTCACATGACGCACCCAACCGCCTTAGCTGTTCAAGGATAACCCCGCCATACATCTTCCTCCACTCCCAAACCCTTTCCACAAAACGCTCGCACCCAAGGGTGTGTCTGTCGATCCCTTCGATAGCCAGCTGTTTCTCAACAACGTTCTGTGTAGCAATACCGGCGTGGTCGGTCCCCGGCATCCAAAGGACCTCGAACCCGGCCATCCTTCGATAACGGACAAGAATATCCTGGAGGGTGTTGTTCAACGCATGTCCCATGTGGAGAGAACCTGTTACGTTTGGAGGGGGAATCACAATGCTGAAGGGGGGAAGGGAGGAGTTCTCATCGGCATGAAAGTATCCTCTCTCCATCCAGGTGGCATACCAGCGCTTTTCCGCTTCCGCCGGGTTGAAATATTTTTCCATGTTGTCATTCATGGATCATCGCTCCTGATATAATACTGCGGCCTCACGCTTTAACATTACAGGTTCATCCTGGAAATGGGTACCTGAAGGATGACCGGATTTTGTAAAAAGCTAACTTAACACAGGGTGCACAGAGTTTCACAGGGTAACATAGGGTTTATTCAAAACAGTTCTTTTGGTGCAACTTGGCGTATCTTGCGGTGAAACAACTTTGTTTCTGTTTTTGCACAGGTCAAGAACAAGTTAACGAGGTTTCGCGAAGTTTAAAACCGGGACCTTATGGTTAGATCTCCTCTGCCTGTCAAGCTGAAGCTTTACGCGAAGGCTGGTTAAACCCTCTTTTAAAACCCTGTGGAGCAGCCTGCGAGGGGCTGCACCGTGGTAAACCAGCTCTTGACCTTTTCAGCTCCGCCCGGGATTGCCGCGTCATTCTCGTCTCCCTCGATGCTCCTCGCAATGACAGCAAAACAATAAGGTACGCATTAACCGGATGAACCAAAAAATGTTCCCGCAATCGGAGACAATGAGCGTCGGCAGCCTTATGGTGTTGCAGCCATACAGAAGGAGGGCTTACGGTTCCCCGAAAGCCCTCCTTATACACAACGACAGGTTGGATCAGGCTCCGCCGCCCTTGATTTTCTCGATAGCTTCCTTAATCAGAATCTCTGAGAGCTCCGGCACAACCTCCCATGCGATCTTCTCAACTCTCTTTTCCACAACCTCCCTTATGATTGACTCGAGCTTGACATCATCAATCTGGGATATAGCAGCCTCTACCGTCTCATGAATCTCATCCAGCATGGGTTCCGGAACGGAGAATCCCGTTTCTTCTTCCCTGACATCCTGTGAAATGGGCTCCTGGACATCAAACGGAGTCGGTTCCTGGACATCAAGCGAGGCCGGCTCCTGGACATCAAGCGGGGCGGGTTCCTCAACATCGAAGGTGATTTCCTCGACCGCCTCTCCCAAAATATCCAGGAACTCCGGCTCCGTTCTTTCGGTCTCGAGTCCGAAAAAGTTCCTTTCCCGTTGTTCTATCTTACTTCCGCCGTCAGCATCCAACGGCATTCCGGTTGGCGGGACCGCGTCTTCGATGGGCGGCGGGATTTCATCTGGAGCTGTAGTCATCCCGGTTTCCCGGGTTTCCTCCGCCCTGTCAAGCCCGACGTCGAAACTCCCAAAATCCACAACGCCGGAACCCTCCAGCGGTCCGATGGATGGGGAGTCCGTCTCCACCTCCGCCGGTTCCTGCACCTCAACGGGCTTCATCTCATCGGCTTCGCTGAGAATATCCCAGATATCCGGTTCTGGAGTTGCCCCTCCTCCAGGGGGGGCGGTCGCCATGGCGGCATCCATGCCGGCGACACCCTGAATGGGTTCAAAAGTAGGCTCCGCAACAGGGACCTGAGGGGCTTTCACCTGGACATCCCCAAAGGACGGCGAGGGGGGCTCCGGGATGGCATCCGGCGGGACTTCAGGATACGCATGAGATTCCGGAGGCGGCGGGACTTCAGGATGCGCATGAGATTCCGGGGGCGGCGGGACTTCAGGATGCGCATGAGGTTCCGGGGGCGGCGGGGTACCTTTTTCCAACAGCCCGTTGACCTTTTCGATGAGTTCCATCGACTCGAACGGTTTAGTGATGAAGTCATCGGCCCCGGCGCCCTTTGCCTCCTCCTCATCGAAGGCCTCAAAGGTTCCTGCCAGAAGAAGTACAGGGATGTCCCTGGTGGATTCATCTTCCTTGACGGCCCGGCAAAGTTCGTACCCGTTTACCCGCGGCATGATGACGTCCGCCAGGACAATATCAGGCCTCCATTCCTTCATTTTATCCAAGGCATCCGATCCGGAACCAACGGACTGGACCTCGACGGGTTCGTCGGCAAAGGTAAGGGCGATAACCTTCTGAATAGTGACGCTGTCATCAGCTACCAGGATCTTTTTCATCCGCGGTCCTCCCTCCCTGGCCCAGTCAGGGAGAATTATAAGGGGCTCCTCCCCCTCCAAGTGAAATTCGCAACAGTGACCTTTTCGAGGCTACTATCATTGATAGGGTCGCAAAAAGTCCATTCATGGCTTTTTGCTCCACGGAAAGCGAAAAGTGTCATTTTCACTTTCCTTACAAATCTTCGATTTGAGCGCCCTTCAATGGGCGCGTTGATGAACTCTTTGCAAGTCCATCAACATTGATAGGGTCGTAAAAAGTCCATTCATGGCTTTTTGCTCCACGGAAAGCGAAAAATGTCATTTTCACTTTCCTCACAAATCTTCGATTTGAGCGCCCTTCAATGGGCGCGTTGATGGACTCTTTGCAAGTCCATCAACATTCAACGCAGCACTTCCTGAAATACACCAGAAAGGCTAAGAACGATCAGGGACCGACCCCCGGATTCAAAAGTCCCTTCAATAGCGCCCGGCCGTCCTTTCAATTCATCCTGGTACTTATCCAGGCGGTCTCCCTCCAGTCTTTTGACAACTCCCCCAATTCCCTCGACCCTGAACCCGATAAATACCCCGCCCAGTTCAGAAACTACAACAAGGCCGCCGGCCGTTTCGGAAGCTCTGCCCAGAGCGCTTAGAAGGGAAAACACGGGCAAGACCCCTTCTCCCTGGTAAATCATCACCCCTTCCAGAGGCGGTCTGGAACCCGGGACCGGCGTTACGGCTACAGCGACAACGATCTCTCGGACCTCATTGAGGGGCACGGCAAAACTACAATCACCCACATGGAAGAAAATCAGACGACTGTCCGTCATGAAGGTCCTCCCGGCTCCATGAATATTAAATCAGTCTGGAAAGGTCAAGGTCGAAAACGATCTTCCTTTTCCAGATGCGAAACCCGGAGAGAGGAAAGTCGGTGCAACGGACAACAGGTTCGGGAATGGGTTGCAGAAGCGGAAGAGCTTCAATCCCCATCACCTGGTCCACAGAAAAGGCCCTGCCTTGCCCGTTGTACCTCAAAACGACCACCTGCGTCCTTTCCGAAAGATCCAACCCGGGAACAAGGGTATGCAGCGGAAACCAGTCCCCCCTGGCATACACCCATTGGTCGCTATCATTCTCGCCGGATAGTACATTGTCGGGAAGAGCCTCCCTGTCGGTCACCCGCTCACTGCCGACAATCTCATCAACAGCTTCAAAGGGAACGGAAAAAAGGGTCTGACCAATGCGAAAAAGAACCAACCTGTCGCCCATTAACGATGACCTCACAAAATACTACAGGCTCAGCCGGTGGTATTTTATTATGAAAATTCCCCTTGGCAATATAACGTTTCCCATTAACAGGAACGTTATTCCCTGCTGAAAAATCGTGCAAATCCAAGCAATTGAAAACTACCATTCCGGCATGGGAAGGTCAAGTTTCATCCACCTTCGCTCTACGAGCTTCCGCCTTCTCCCAAAGGCTTTGGCGTGACAGGATGGTGGAAAGAGGTTCAAGGGTTCAAGAACCTCAACACCGCGTCCCCACGGATGCCCTTTCCCTCTGGACTCTGGACTCTGGACCCTGGACTCTGGACCCTGGACTGATATGCCCCCATACCTGCGCCTTCAAACTTCCCCCCATTCCATGTTATAGCTGTGTAAATTCAACTCCAAGACAGTGCGGGGCTTTCACTCGATGGCGTTTAAGATCCAAAAATACATCCTGCTTAAATTCATCTCCCATTTCTCCGTTGGAGCCGGTATCTTCACGGCTCTTTTTCTGATGGACCAGGCCTCCAGGCAGGTCAATGAGATCGCTCCACAGATGACCAGCTTCAGCCAGTTCATGACGACCTTTTCCCTTCTCTTACCGGAAATGCTGACCTACAGCCTCCCACTGGCATTTCTCATGGCAATGATCGTTACCATCGGACAGATGAAGCAGGATCAGGAATTAACCTCAATCTATTATGCCGGGATCTCTCCGCTTTCCATCTTCGTTCCTTTTATCATTACCGCCTCGTGCATATTTATTGTCCTGTTAAGCCTCTCCATCTATATCTCACCCATAAGTTTCAGAGCCTATAACGGCAGTTTGCTGGAAATGGCAAGGCAAAGAGTATTAAGCGAATTAAAACCAGGAGCGTTTTTCAAGGGTATACCAGGTACCGTCCTCCTGGTGGATGATTTCGATCCTGCATCAGGAAAGATGGGCCATATATTGATGGTTCAAAACTGGGCAAAAGGCAGGGGAGACCTGATTCTGGCGAAATCCGGCTTTATCGAGATCCCCTCGGTGCCTGGAGGGGACATTAAGCTCCGTCTTCATCAAGGCACGATTCAGCCGGTCAGCGCACCTGAACCAGGGTACACATCCGCCGCTTTCGACAACCTTACCACACGAATTGAAAAACACGGATCCGCGGAAGATCTGAATAAAGAGCAGATCTATGCCAGTCTTACCCTGGGACAATTACGCGAAAAACTGCCGGAGCTGAAATCAAAAGGGAAAACGGTGGAAACACGGGACCTGGTAATGACCATTAACAGGCGGATCTCACTGCCCGCAGTTATCATGATCTTTCCTTTCATAATCTTCCCCCTGGCTGTATCCTCCCGGAATTATGGAAAACCAGCGGCTTTTCTGGCATCCATAATTCTCTTCGGCATCAGCTTCTTCCTCTTTGCCTTCAGCACCAAGTTGGCGGGGGGGGGAATTTTTTCGCCGGCATTTGCGGCATGGCTGCCCGACGCCGTTTTATCCATTATCGCCCTCGCCAGTTTTTGTCCCTTCCTTGTCAGCCAGTATTTTCGCGGTTCAAAAAACCGGCAAATGGTTGGATCATGACCCGCATCGACCGGTATCTTATCAAAAACTGGTTCGTGTTCTTCCTGCCCACTCTTGCCGTTCTCAGCTCCGTCTATCTGTCCAGTGAAATCGCCTTCCGGGTTTGGGGCCTTTTGGAAAAGAACGTTCCTCCCTTCAAGCTTGCCCTCCACTTTCTTCTAAAGCTCCCCTCAATCTCCTATCAGATGGCTCCGCTGGCAGCGCTGCTCGCCACACTCATGGTGCTTACGGGGATGAAGAAAACAAAAGAGCTTACCGCAATATTCTGTTCGGGTTTCGGAAGCCTTCGCATTGGCGCTCCACTGCTTGGCGCAGCGCTGGCAATATGCGCCATCGGCTTTTATTGGGGGGAAACGCTGGCTCCGTCATCCATAAAGGCCAGCAAGAACATCCTGAGGTCCAACAGAAAAAATGTTTCCAGAATTATCGGCATCAGCCAGATCTGGCTCCTGGAAGGCAAGAGGGTCATTCATATCGGGAGTGTCCTTGAGGAGGGGGACCTTCTTCTTGAACCGACTGTTCTGGAATTCTCCGGCAAAGGGCTCAAGACTCTCGTAAAAAGGGTTGATGCTCCCCAAGCCCGCTGGGAAAATGGAGCGTGGGTCATGGAACGTGGGATTGTACGGACTTTTTCAAACGGAGCCCTCATCCGGACCACCGACCCGGGGTGGATCAAAGCACCTATCAAAATCAGCCCGGACGAATTTTTCGGAATCCGCAGGACCCCCGATGAGATGAACCGGAAGGAGATGAGAAAGTATGTGAATAACCTCCGTAAATCCGGAGTGCCGTACAGTCGATTCGAGGTGCGGCTCTACAACAAGGCGGCAACCGCCTTTCTCCCCTTTATCTTCGCACTGCTGGCCCTCCCCGTAGGTTTTCGGGTTCCAGTCAGGGGAGGTATTCCCCTGGGTATGGGACTGGGAATCGTGGTCGCCCTTGCCTACTGGTCGGTCTATTCCCTTTTTTTGTCCCTCGGGAACTCGGGTATTATCCCCGCCGCCTTGGCTGCATGGGGAGCCAACATTATTTTCTCCGTGGTAGCCGTGGCCGCGATCCTGATAAAACCATCGCCGCGGCTGACGTGATTCCGCCCCCGGTAAACAGGCAGCAATGGAGTCGCCAAGACGGCGTTTTATCACGTCCCCATATTCCACGAGTTCAGATACAGGACCTGTTCCTCAGTCAGGGTATCGATCTCAACTCCGATAGCCTGTAATTTCAGCCGCGCAATCTCATGGTCGATCTCCTCAGGAACCCTGTATACCCTTTTTTCCAGGGATCCGGCTTTCCTGACAATGTGTTCAGCCGACAGAGCCTGGTTGGCAAAACTCATGTCCATTACGCTGGAGGGATGACCTTCGGCGGCGGCCAGATTTATGAGGCGCCCTTCCCCGAGAATATTCACCTTCCTGCCGTCTTCCAGGGTGAATTCCTCGACAAATTCCCGGATGCCGCGTCGTCCAACCGCCATTTCCGCCAGGCCGTCGAGATCAAGCTCAACATTGAAGTGACCGGAGTTGGCCACGATAGCTCCATCCTTCATGGCCCGGAAATGTTCTTTTCTGATAACATGGATATCTCCGGTAACCGTACAGAAGAAATCCCCTGAAGGAGCAGCCCTCTCCATGGGCATGACCGAAAATCCGTCCATGGCCGCCTCCAGCGCCCTGACGGCGTTCACTTCGGTAACCACCACCCGCGCACCCATTCCGTTGGCGCGCATGGCCAGCCCTCTTCCGCACCAACCGTAACCGACAACGACAAAAACGCTTCCGGCGATCAACCGGTTGGTGGCTCTAATAATTCCGTCGATGGTGCTCTGTCCGGTGCCATAGCGATTGTCGAAAAGATGCTTGGTATCGGCATCGTTAACCGCGATTATCGGGTAGCGAAGCACTCCCTCACCGGCCATACTCTTCAGCCGGATTACGCCCGTGGTCGTCTCCTCCGTCCCTCCGATCACACCATCCAACAGATCCGATCTTTGGGAATGAAGGACCGAGACGACATCGGCCCCGTCATCCATAGTCAACTGAGGTCCAATCTTCAGGGCCGACTGGATATGGCTATAATAGGTGTCGTTGTCCTCACCTTTTATGGCAAAAACAGAAATGTTGTCATCCCTTACCAGGGAAGCGGCCACGTCGTCCTGGGTGCTGAGCGGATTGGAAGCGCACAGAGCAATCTGAGCACCCCCGGCCTTTAGAGTCCTCATCAATTGGGCCGTCTCGGTTGTCACGTGAAGGCACGCGATAAGCCGATAGCCCTTGAGGGGCATTTCCAGGCGGAACCGCTCTTCTATCCGGGCCAGAACCGGCATACTCTGGGCGGCCCACTCGATACGAAGTTTTCCCTTGTCGGCCAGGTTGATGTCCTTGATATCGTATTCCATGGTTCCTCCTGTGGACTTTTTACGACATTGTCAATGATTACAGACCCGCGGCGGACCGGAGTTCCTCAACCTTGTCGGTCTTCTCCCAGGTAAATTCCGGGTCATCACGCCCAAAATGTCCATAGGCAGCTGTATTCCGGTAGATCGGCCGAAGGAGATCCAGCGCTTCGATTATCTTCCTGGGTCTCAGGGGGAAGATATCTCTGATAATTTTTGCGATTCTGTCCGGGGAGATCTTCGCTGTCTGGAATGAATTGATCATGACCGAAACGGGATCGGGAACCCCGATTGCGTAAGCAAGCTGAACCTCACACCTTTCGGCCAGACCCGCGGCTACCACGTTTTTGGCAATATACCTGGCCATGTAGGATGCGGATCGATCTACCTTGGATGGATCTTTCCCCGAAAAGCACCCTCCTCCGTGACTGCCCTGGCCACCGTAGGTATCGACGATAATCTTCCGCCCTGTAAGTCCCGTATCCCCCATCGGCCCGCCCATGACAAACCTGCCTGTGGGATTCACCAAAAATTTGGTCCGATCATCCAGCATTTCCGACGGAAGAACCTTTCGGGCGACTTCCTCAATAATCCCCTCCCTCAACACCTTTTGCTCAATGTCGGGGTGGTGTTGGGAGGACAGAACCACAGCATCAATGCGAACAGGCTGATACCCTTTGTACTCGATGGTTACCTGGGATTTTCCGTCGGGCCTCAGGAAATCGAGAATCCCTTCCTTCCGGCAATCGGTCAGCCGTCTGGTAAGCTGGTGAGCAAATACGATGGGCATCGGCATCAGACCCGGTGTTTCATTGCAGGCGTAGCCGAACATGAGACCCTGATCACCGGCACCACCGGGATCAACTCCCATGGCTATGTCCGGCGATTGATGATGGATGGAGGTGAGCACGCTGCACGATTCCCAGTCGAAACCCATCTGCGAGCTGTTGTATCCTACATCCCTGATCACCCCCCTGGCGATTTCCGGGATCTCAACGTAGGTGGAGGTTGTTATCTCACCGGCTACGAATACCAGACCGGTAGTAACCAGGGTTTCGCATGCCACCCTGCATCCGACATCCTCCTTTATGATTTCATCAAGGATGGCATCGGATATTTGGTCGGATATTTTATCGGGATGTCCTTCGGTCACGGATTCCGAAGAAAAGAGAAAATCGGTCATGCTCATTGCCTGTAATCCTCCATATCAAGGGTTTCAAATGTTTTTTTAGGTTCATCCGGCTAACGTGTACCTTTATCTTCCGCCTGTCATTGTGAGGCGATAATATGCGACGCAATCCCTAAGATCAAAAGCTGACTCATCACAGTGCAGCCCATGGAAGGCTGCTCCACCCTTCGACAAGCTCAGGACAGGCAGGGTTTTAAAAGAGGGTTTCACAGGACATGCCATCATGCAGAGAAAGGATGGTAATGCATTTATTCATGACCCTGGTAGATTCGCACTAAACCTGCCAAAAGAATTGTTTTGAATAAACCCTGCGTCACCCTGTGTAACTCCGTGTACCCTGTGTTAAATCAGCTTTTCCCCAGTCGGGTCTTTATCCAGGTACTCATTTCCAGGATGAATTTTTTTAAAAACAGAGCCATTCATAGCAAAAGGTCTGGTTTAACACAACCGCCAGGTCCGGCATGTGACCGCTTCCACGCTACGGGTTCCTGCATTATTCACCGAACCCGGAAGACACGATTTCAACCAGCGCCCTGACGGCACCATCCTCGTCTGTGCCCTCCGCCGCCACAACGAGGGTCTCGCCTTTGGCCGCGGCAAGGGTAAGTATCCCCATGATACTCTTGCCGTTGACCTTCTTTCCTCCCTTTTCAAGCCATACCTCGCTATGGAACCGTGAGGCCTCTCGGACAAATACGGCGGCGGCACGGGCGTGCATGCCAAGCCTGTTGCTGATGATCACCTCGGCAGAAACCACGGTAATTCCATCCTTAACCCCAGTACACCCAGGATCAGAGAGATAAAGGCGACAGTGACCCACACCGTCAGTGTGCTCCTCCCCTTCAGGTAGAGGGCCAGGGGAACACAGAAAAGCAGGAGAACGGTTCCAGGCGTCCCGGTTCTGAACGCTACCATTCCGAGGAGAAAACCCGCGAAGGGCGCTATGGCCGAGCGAGTTATCCTGGAAAGCCCAACGCTATCGTGATCGGCGATATAGGACAACGGGTCGGCGGCGTTCTCGAACCCCTTGTCAAACAGTAACCACCGGGAGATCAGCTGGATGGTGTTATGGAGCAAGAGAAGCGTAAACACCCCTGCCAAAGGGTTGAAAAGGGCGACACACAGTCCTGAAACGGTGACAAGCGGTCTCAGGGAGCCCCAAAAGAGGCGGTCGCCCGTCGCTCCCAAGGGACCCATGAGGATGTTTTTGGCCCGAACCGACCCCTCATGGTCTCCTTCCTCCTCCAGTCGGGCGCTTACACCGAACAGGTAGGAGGCCATGATGGGGTGGGTGTTGAAATAGGTGAGGTGGCCCTTGAACACCTTATGAAAATCATCTCCGGTGAACCTCCTGAGCCATGGGTAAAGGACGTAAAAATACCCCAACCCCTGCATGTGCCTATAGCTCCAGGATCCCTGTATGGACAGGGAGCGGATTAAAAAAAGAATCCTCTGCCTGATTCCGATTTTGCTCATGCCAGAACGCCGCTTCCTACGAGGGCACCCGCCAGCAGGCCCAGGACGAACCCGATCCATCCAAGCCCCCGGAGACGATTGGCCGACACACCGGCCAACCCGACGAAAAACGGGGTTATGCCGATAATCGCAAAATACCCCAACGCTCCCGGTATTGCGGCCAGAATCCATGAGGAAAAGAAATAGAGGATGGCCCCGGACAGGGCAATTGACAGGGCGTGGAAAAGGAATGCCCGACTGATACTCAGCAGATGTACAGTGCGTGCCTGTCGAGGATTCCCCATTCTGAAGAGAGCCACAGACCTGGTTATGGCCCGTTCGTTGGACCTCCTCCAGACGATTTCTGCCAGGCGGTCCGGCAGGATGGCGGGAAGAGCAAACAGGGCGGCTGCCGGGACCCTCATCCAGCCATGGTCGCCAAGCACCCCCGATGCGAGCAGCATCACGGCGAGAAGGGCCGGGTAGAGGGGGTGATAGGGAACATAGGAACCGGCGGGAATGGCACGAATAAAAAGCAGTTCAAAAAGGATGCCCACCATTGCCCCCTCTGCGGGCTGGCCGGTGAGGATACCGAAAAGGAAGGACGCGGCAAGCGGCCTGGACAGAGAAAACTGGCCAAAGGCTGTCCTCTCAACACCAAGAAGGCCGCCGATAAGGGCGGTGGAAACGAGAAGACCCGGCAGGGAACTCACTGGATATCTTCCTTTGAAAGGGCGAATTTTTTCAGGTCGTAGGATTTTCCGCCCGGGAGATCCGTGGCCTCGACTTCAATCCCCAGGGATAACAGTTCCCGAAGAACATCCAGGTCATTTCTGTCCAGGAAAACGGATGGGCTCACCTTCCATCCCCGCCGCAGGTGATGGAGATTTCCGACGTTCACGGCATCGATGGATACCCCGTTCTTGACCACCGCGAGAACGTCCGCAAGAGAGCTGAACAGGAGGAGACTATTTCTCCCCTTTTCTCTTTCAAGACACGGTTTCAGGCTGGAAGTTGAAACGACGGAAAATTTGGTTGAGGTGGAAACGATCATGCGCATCAGGCGACATCTGGGTCCGTCCTCGAAGATTTCATTGTCGATCACACAGATAAAATCGGCCTGGAGATATGGGACCCAACTTTCGATGATCTGTCCATGGACAAGACGATCATCCACCCTGGCAAGGACCACCGGCATACGCTACTTACCTGACAGATATTCCGCAGCCACCTTGATATGCTGCCTGCCATAATCCCTGAGGGTCCGGGCCGCCTCCCCCAAGGAGGTTGTACTATCAAAGGTCGCAACTTTCAGCAGCATGGGGAGATTGACGCCGGTCACAACCTCAACCTCACCTTCGGCAAGGAACGAAAGACCTATGTTCGATGGGGTCCCACCAAACATATCCACCAGGAGAATGGCTCCTCTGACGCCTTTTACGCTCTCGATCGCCCGTCCAATGTTTTCCCTGACATCCTCGACACCGTCGGAGGCTTTGACCGCCACATGGACCATGTTCTCCAGTTTGCCGGTTATGGAGGCGCAGGTGTCAACCAAGGCCTCACCGAGCCCTCCATGGGTTACAAGGACTATGCCTATACCCTCGATCATGCGTGACTACTCCTCCCGCAGGTCCCGATGCCTGACCTGTACGTTAACCAGAGTGTTGTCCGAGAATTTTTCGGCAATCTTCTCCACAACGGCCACCGAACGATGCCGCCCGCCGGTGCACCCAATGGCCACCGTCAGATAACCCCTGGCCTCACCGGCATATTTCGGGATAAGGTCAGACAGAAAATTCTCGAGCTTTTCCAGAAACTCCTCTGTCCCATCGGACATCTCAATGAAGCGCCGGACCTCTGGGTCCCTGCCGTCCCTGTCCTTGAGACCCTCCACGAAAAACGGGTTGGGGAGAAAACGGACGTCAAAAACCAGGTCGGCCTCCCTGGGGAGTCCCAGTTTGTATCCGAAGGAGACAAAGGTCAGAACCATCCGGCCGTCTTTGTCCGTTCCTCCAAACCGTCTCCGAATAAGTTTTTTCAGCTCATGTGGATTAAGATCGGTGGTATCGATATGAATATCGGCGGCATCACTCAGAGGTTTAATGAGCTCATGCTCCCTTTGAAGCGCCTCCGACAAAGGCGAAGCCGGGTCCAGGGGGTGAACCCGTCTCGTCTCGCTGAATCGCTTCTGGAGTGCGTCCATCGAGGTCTCCAGACAGGCAACGATAACCTTATAGCCGGAGTCCTTCAGGGATTCTATGACGACCGGGAAGCGAGTCTGAAGGTCAGGTTCCCGGATGTCCATAACCATGGCCGCCCGGCTGATATCCGGATGTCCCGTCTCAACGAGATGGGCAAAGGCATGGAGGAGATCCACCGGAAGGTTATCGACAGCGTAGTAGCCGATATCCTCCAGGGTCTTCAATGCGGTGGTCTTCCCAGTGCCTGATGCCCCGGTTATAATGACAAATTCGGTCCTCTTCATTCAACCGACTCCAAGTTAGGTTTTCCCCTTTTCACCATGTTGTCATTTATCTTCCTGGAGAGATTCCCGTCGAATTCCTGAGCCGCATTATAACCCATCTCTTTGAGTAGGTGGTTGCGGGCGGCCACCTCAACTATGAGGGAAAGATCCCGGGCCGGGCGAATCGGTATCCTCAGGTAGGGCACCTTTGAACCGAGGATGGGATAGGTGTGCTCGTCGAGTCCCGTCCGATCAATCTCCTCTCCCTTCCGCCACTCCACCATCTCAACTATGAGTTCGAGCTTTTTTGTCTTTCGGATGGATGAGACCCCATACAGATCCTTAATATTGATAATACCCAATCCTCGGATCTCAATGTGGTGTTCTATGAGTTTATCTCCGCTTCCGAACAGTACGCCGGGGGCCGTTCTTTTAATGATGACGACATCATCGCCCACAAGCCTGTGGCCCCTTTCCACCAGTCCGAGGGCGCATTCGCTTTTCCCGATGCCGCTCTTCCCGAGCAACAGGATGCCTACGCCGAACACATCAACCATGGCGCCATGGACAGAGGTCTCAGGCGCCAGGACATTCTCGAGATAGGTAGTAACCCTTCTGATAAGGTCTGACGAGATATCCGGCGATCGGAATAACGGAACCTTGTGCCGGTCGGCCAGTTCCAGCATCGCGTCAGGAACGTTCAGGCCCTTTGCGACGATAAGGCAGGAAACCCCTGAGGAACACAGCCCATCGAGACGCTGCCGTGCCACCTCGGCCTTCAGTGTGGCCAGATAGGATATTTCAGTCTGTCCGAGAACCTGAACCCGATCCCTGTGAATCTGATCGAAATAGCCGGCCAAGGCCAATCCAGGCTTCTGAATACGGGCAATCCGGATCGGTCTTTCAACCCCGTCCCAGCCGGCGAGGACCTCAAGACCAAGGTTTTCACGGTTGTGTTCAAAGAAAGTACTTACGGGGATACTGCTCATACGGCCCTGGAATTAGTGCCGCTTGTCCTCCTCGGAAATCACCCGATAGAGCGATTCATCGTCCGTGGATTCCATAAGTGCCCGGCGGCAATCGGGGCTTTTGATGATCCGTGAAATCCGCGCGAGGGTCTTAAGATGATCACCACCGGAGTCCTCCGGTGCAACAAGGAGAAAAAGCAGATGAACCGGCTCCTGATCGTGGGCATTGAACTCAATCCCCTTGGTGGAACGTCCGAAAACAACCACGATTCCATTAATGTCCGGAAGCCTGCCGTGGGGAATAGCGACACCGTTTCCAATCCCGGTGCTTCCCAGTTTTTCCCTGTCCAGAAGGACTTCCACCAGTCCATCGGTGTCTTTGATAATTTCTCGTGATTTCAGATGTCCCGCAAACTCTCTTAACGCCCCCTCCATGGAGGAGGCGTTAAGCTCCGGGATAATATCCTCCGGCGAAAGAAAATCAACAATCTCCATGACAACCTCTTACCTAATCCTGCATACGGGGTTCGATGAGGCCGTAATGCCCATCATCCCGTACATAAATTACATTGAGTTCATTGGAGTTTGAATTGTTGAACAGCAGGAAAGGTTTATTCATCAATTCCATCTGCATTACAGCTTCATCGACCGTAATGGGCCTCAGGATTATTTCCTTCTGTTGGATAATCTCAGGCGTTTTTCCCAGGTCGTCAGCGTCATGTATAATTCTGTGGCTGGCCTTGAAAACCCTGACAGCGTCACGATCACCATGTCTCTGAATCTTTTCCCTGTACTTCTTGACCTGCCTGTCCAATTTGTCCAGGACCAGGTCGATGGAGGAGTACATGTCATTCGTCTCCTCCTTGCCCTTGATGATGATACCGTTGGCAGCCACAGTGACCTTGGTAATATGCCTGTATTTCTCCACCTGAAAGACGACCTGCGCACTGACCGGCTCGATCAGAGGTTTAAGAACTTTTGACAATTTCTCCTCGACGTAGCTGCGCAGGGCATCACTTTGTTCCATCCTTCTAAACGATACTTCGATCTGCATTCAATGCCCTCCTAAAGAAAAGTAGAGTGGACGTAAACATGATTGCGGGCCAAAGTCAACCCCGCTGGGATTTTACCGTGTCAGAAGGACCCTTTCCTCCGTGAGGAGGGTAGTATTCCCATGTTCTCCCTGTATTTGGCGACGGTTCTCCTGGCGATATCGATGCCCTCCAGTTTCAGCATATCGGAAATGGCCTGATCGCTCAGAGGCTTATCCTGGTTCTCTGCCTTGATAATATCCTTTATCTTGGCCCTCACGCTTTCCGACGCCAGAAACTCCCCGGAGACAGTCTGTATCCCCGGGTTGAAGAAATATTTGAGTTCCAACAAACCTTCAGGACAATGAAGATATTTCTGTGTGGTGACACGGCTGACCGTGGACTCGTGTACCCCGATGTCATCCGCCACATCTCTTAAAACCATGGGTCTTAAATATTTTACCCCACGCTCGAAAAACTCCATCTGTTTCCCCAGGATACTTTTTACTACCCGGTAGATGGTCCGCTGACGCTGATCGATGCTTTTTATCAACCATGCCGCCGATCTGATCTTCTCCAGAAGAAATGCCCGGTCCTCCTCCGGAAGTTTGGAACCGCGGTTAAGAAGTTCCCGGTAGTAGCTGTTGATCCTGAGTTTCGGCATTCCGTCATCATTAAGCATGATGATCCATTCATCATCCATTTTGAAAAGATGCACATCCGGCGTTACATAGACAGGGGCGCTACCCCCGAAAGGCCTTCCCGGCTTGGGTTCCAATCCATGCAGAATCCTCTGTGCGGACAGGATGTCCTCCATGGGAACATCAAGTTCCCTGGCGATACCGGCAAGGTCACCCTTGCCCAGATCCTCCAGATGTTCGGCTATCAAACGCTCCGTCAGGCTGCCCTCGATTCCCAGCTGACGAACCTGTAGGAGAAGACATTCCTTCAAGTCCCTGGCTCCCACGCCTGGAGGATCCAGCTGCTGTACGAAGCCTAGTATCTTCTCCCCGATTAAAAGCACATCGTCTCCGAGGGGGAGGAGAACCTCCTCGAGGTCTGTCCTGAGGTAACCGTTCTCGTCAAGATTCCCGATAATCAAGGACCCGACATCGAATTCTTTCCGGTTGAGCTTCGACATTCGAAGCTGCCAGAGGAGGTGCTCCTGCAGGGTGTCGGGCCTGCTGATGAGGCTCTCGAAGGAAGGGCGTTCCTGTTCTTCCCGGACATGGTAAGGAAGGTTCTGTCCGGAATCCAGATAGGCCTCCCACTCCTTCAGGTTATCGGGGATGGACAGGACATTTATCTCTTCCTCCCTTTCCGGTTCCTTCCTGACCGGTTCGTCGGAGGAGATGTCCTGCTGATCCAGGGAAATGTCATTGGGACTTTCCGGGGGGGATGTCTCATCAAGGGCAGGGTTTTCGAGAATCTCCTGGCGTACCATTTCTGCGAGTTCAAGCCGGGAAAGCTGAAGAAGTTTAATGGCCTGCTGCAGCTGAGGGGTCATAACCAGCTGTTGGGTCTGTTTCATCTGGAGATGTATTTTGATGTTCACAGGCTGAATCCCTCTCCAAAATAAACTTTTTGGGCCTTCTCACTGGACGTGATCACCTCCGGGGATCCCTCTTCCAGGATCTTGCCTTCCGCCAGGATGTAGGCCCTATCGGTGATTCCCAGGCATTCCCTGACGTTATGATCCGTAATCAGAATTCCGAGATCCCGTTTCCTCAATATCAGGATAAGCTCTTGCAGCTCCAGGACCGTAATGGGATCAATCCCGGCGAAAGGTTCATCCAGCAGAAGATAGGATGGGTCCGCCACGAGAGCTCTGGCAATCTCCACTCTCCGCCGCTCACCCCCCGAAAGTTTTCCACCAAGGTTTTTGCCAAGATGGGCAACACCCATTGCTTCAGTCAGTTCCTCCAGCAGAGCATTTCTCGACCCGGCAGGGATGCCCACCGCCTCCATAACGGACAGGAGGTTATCCTGCACAGTCATCCCCCTGAATATGGATGGTTCCTGGGGGAGATACCCCAGGCCGGCCCGTGCCCGGCGATGCACAGGCCACCTCGTTATATCGGTGCCGTTAAGAAGAACCTGTCCGCCATCCGGCCTCACCATCCCCGAGATCATGTAGAACATGGTGGTCTTGCCGGCCCCATTGGGTCCGAGCAGCCCAACGACCTCGCCGGGAGAGAGGGTGATGGACACGCCGTCCACCGCCGTCCGTTTCCGATATCGTTTAACGAGGGAATCAGCAACGAGCCTCATTGGCTGCTCCCCGATGACGGAATTATCACGGCATCCACAGGACCGTCAAAGACGGCTACACCGGTGTTCACATCGTAGGAAATCCTGACCGCATTAATGCGGTCCCTCCCTCTTAAAAGTCGCGGTGAGCCTGTCAGGATGACCTTTCCGCTTGTAAGGTCAAACTCCGCCTTTTGGGCTTCGGCCTTATCGCCCATCCGGGTCAAAACAACATTTCCCTTAGCGGTCCCCCTCTTGACCCGGGAGGAATCCGTGGTGACCACGACCAGGGAGTTGCATGTCAGCTCGGCGGTTTGGAACTTTACGAACACGTTGCCCTCAAACCTGACCTCGCTTTTCGTCTCGTCGATCTTGAGAGAATCGGACTGGATCTTCAGCTCCTGACCGGCCGCGAAACCCGTTATGGGCAGCAACAAAACCGGAAGCATCAGGGCAACCAGAGCCCTTGCGGACAAACCTCTCATGGAGTCCTCCCGTCCAGAAGCCATCTGGCCCTGACATCCCCGGTGATGAACATTATGCCGGTAGAGATATTATAGCTGAGGGTTCGACCTCGCACACGAAGCCAGGAAGCCGTCAACTCTACCCCACCCTGGGAGGTGATAATCGAGCTGTTTCCATCCCATCGGAGGGTGGGGGCGGAAAAATGGAAGCCGGAAACGGTTCCGGCCCTCGTATCCCCCTCGAGATCAAGGATCCTGGTGTCCGTGTTATACAGGCCCCTGTCGCCCCGAGCCCAGACCTTTTCCACAGCGCCTTCCAGCATCTGGGCCCTGATATCCCTGAGGGCGACCAGGGATTTATTCCGGACGGAGGCTTCAGCTGCCTGGATCCGCCAGGGTGCGGGACCGTTCTCCTCAACGATTTTAAATCCCTTCAACTGGATATCCGAGGCCAGACTTGAAGGGGGGACCGTGAAAACAAGGGTCATGACAATACCGCCCAGAAGCAGAAGGACCGGAGCAGATGCACGGAGTGATCTATCACGGACGTTCATACCCGCTAGAGTATCATAATGTCGGGAGAAAGAAAAGAAGATGGCGCAAAAGTTGCATAAACTACAGGTAACGTTTAAGGGTACTGTCCCACAGGTCCTGGGCCTTGAGGATGAAAACGATAAGATCCCTTGCCGCCCCGCACCCTCCCGGGGAATCAAATACAATGGCCGCACGTTCCCTGACCTCCGAAGGGGCGTCGGCAACCGCACAGCCAAGGCCGACCTTCAACAATATTGGAAGGTCAACCAGGTCGTCCCCCATGTAGGCAACCTGGGAGGACTCCAGACCAAGAGTGGAAAGGAGGTAATCCAGAGCAACGATTTTATCTTTTACCCCCTGGAAAACGTGCTTGACTCCCAACTCCCCGGCCCTGATGTCCACTATGGGACTCATACGACCGGTGATGAAGGCAACCGTCAATCCCGCTCTCTGGGCAAGCTTTATGGCATGTCCGTCCCGGACATTGAACGATTTGATCTCATCGCCGGAGGATGTATAGGAAACTTTTCCATCCGTCAAAACCCCATCCACATCGAAAGCCACCAACCTTACTTTTCTGGCGGAAGCCAGCATTTTCCCAGTGGCAGCTTCCATACCTGACTTATCTGTTCCCTTCAGGGGGGTCATCAGGCGACTCCCCCTTTCAGAATGTCATGCAGATGGATAACCCCTTCCATGGTCCCCTCGGGGTTCGTGACGACCAGGCTTGTAATGGAGTGGCTCTCCATTACCTGAAGGGCTTTGGCGGCCATGGTTTCCATGGTGATGGCCTTGGGGTTTCTGGTCATAACCTGTCCGGCGGTAAGCCCAAGCGGGTTTGCCTTTGTTTCAAGCAGCCTCCTGAGATCTCCGTCGGTGATAACTCCAAGGAGAGCGCGATTTACATCCACCACAGTTGTAAAACCGAGCTGCTTGGAGGTGATTTCAAAAATGGCCTCCCGGAGGGGGACCTCTTCGTTGACCACCGGGATCTCATTACCGGTATGCATGATATCAGCCACGGTGAGGAAACGGCGTCCCAGCGTTCCCCACGGATGAATCATGGCGAAATCCTCCTCTGAAAACCCTCTTAATTCCAGCAGGGAAACGGCTAGGGAATCTCCCAACGCCAGAGTAACCGTGGTGCTGGCGGTCGGGGCCAGGCCCAGGGGACAGGCCTCCTCCTCTACCGAGATATCCAGGACTACATCCGCCCTTTTGGCCAGGGTGGAAGGGCCTTTGCCCGTCATACATATTATGGGAATCCCCAACCTCTTTACCGACGGCAGAAGCCTGATCATCTCCTCCGTTTCGCCGCTGTTGGACACGGCAACAAGGACATCCCCCCTGACGAGCATCCCCAGGTCGCCATGGCCTCCTTCCGCGGGATGGATGAAAAGGGAAGGAGTGCCGGTACTCGCGAAGGTCGCGGCGATCTTTCGGCATACCAGGCCCGACTTCCCCATTCCAGCGAAAACGACCCTCCCTTTACAGGCCAGGAGCATCTCAACGGCAGTGACAAACTCTCCTCCAAGCCTCTTCCTCATTTTCGCTATGGACCGCTCCTCGACGGTCAGGACCTGCCTTGCGGTGGACAGCACGGACTTGGGATCTATGGGAATCACCTTGATAACCTCGCAAAAAGTCTCTCCGAGCCATTTTTCGAGGCGGGGGATGACATCGAACCTCCTGATTTTGCGGCGCTGTCAATCAGTAGAAGGGATTCGAGAAGATCCTTCAGCCGTTCCAGGGGCCACATGTTCGGTCCATCGCACGGAGCGGAGTCGGGGTCGGGATGAACCTCCATAAAAACCGCGTCAATTCCGCACGCCACCGCACCGCGGCAAAGGTGAGGAATGTACTCCCTGGTTCCTCCTGATCGGTCACCCAGCCCTCCCGGAAGCTGGAGGCTATGGGTTGCGTCATAGACAACAGGGGTTCCAAGACCTCTGATTACAGGAAAGGATCGAAAATCAACCACGAGGTTGTTGTAGCCGAAGGTCGTACCTCTCTCGGTGATAAGCAGACCTTCCCCGTTCCGGACCTTTCCAATGATCCCACCGACATCCCAGGGGGACAGGAACTGCCCCTTTTTTACATTAACGGGTAATCCCGTTCGGGAAGCGGCCAGGAGAAGGTCCGTCTGGCGACAGAGAAAGGACGGTATCTGAATAAGATCCAGAACCTCCGCTGATCGCTCCACCTGTCTGGTATCGTGGACGTCGGATGTTACAGGTATACCCAGATCCTGCCTGACAGTTCCGAGTATCTCCAGCCCGGCCTCGAGACCAGGCCCGCGGAAAGTGCTTCCGGATGTTCGATTCGCCTTGTCGAAAGAAGATTTGAAGACCAGGGGGACCCCAAGATCCCGGCATATTCGGGAAAGCTCCCCGGCAGCGGAGAGGGTGGATCGGGCGGACTCGATGACGCATGGACCCGCAATGAGAACAAACGGCGCATTTCCCCCGATGTCCACCTCTCCAACCCGGACTGTTCGAGTATGGACGGGCTTTTTATCCACTGTTTTTACCCTTGCATGAAAGGCTGGCAGCTATGAAACCCGAGAAAAGAGGATGGGGATTCCAGGGTCTTGACTTGAACTCCGGATGGAACTGGCAACACAGGTACCACGGATGGTCCTGAATCTCGACCATCTCCACAAGGCTCCCGTCCGGGGATGCGCCTGACATGACGAGTCCGCTCTCCTCGAGTCGCGTGCGAAACTCCGGGTTGAATTCGTACCTGTGCCGATGCCGTTCGGATATCTCCACTGTCTTGTAGGCCTCAAATGCTTTGGTGCCCACCTGGATAGTGCATGGATAGGCACCCAGCCTCATGGTTCCCCCCATATCCTTCACATCCCTTTGTTCCGGAAGCAAATCGATTACAGGATAGGGCGTGTCGGCATCGAATTCCGCGCTGTTGGCTCCCTCAAGGCCCGCAATGTTCCTTGCAAACTCCACAACTGCGAGCTGCATTCCCAGGCAGATGCCGAAGAACGGGATCCGGCGCTCCCGTGAAAAGTTGATGGCATTGATCTTCCCCTCCACACCCCTGTGCCCAAACCCTCCTGGAACAAGTATTCCATCCGCGGCGACAAGTATGGAGGGATCCGATTTTTCCAGCTCCTCCGAATCCACGAACTGGAGATGTACACGACAGTGGTTCGCAAGCCCACCGTGGACCAGGGCTTCGTTCAAACTCTTGTAGGACTCGATAAGGCTGACGTATTTACCGACAACGGCAATGGTGACCTCATGAATGGGGTTATGAACCCGATCGAGGATCTCGTCCCACGCCGACAGGTCCGGGGCGCGGGTCCACATCCTCAGCCCATCCACGATCTGATTGTCCAGCCCCTCTTCGTGATATGCGAGGGGGACCTCATAGATGCTCTGTACATCTTTGGCGGTGATAACCGCGTTGGGCGGGACATTGCAGAAAAGGGCGATTTTTTTCTTGATATCCTGGTTCAGAATGCGGTCGGTACGGCACAGAAGGATGTCCGGCTGGATACCGATTTCCCTCAGTTTCTGAACCGAATGCTGGGTCGGCTTGGTTTTTAACTCCCCGGCCGTCTTGATGTAGGGAACCAGGGTCAGGTGGAGATAGATCACATTGTCGGGTCCCACGTCACTTTTGAACTGCCGAATGGCCTCTAGAAATGGAAGGCTTTCGATATCGCCTACGGTTCCCCCGACCTCACAGATGAGGACGTCCATCCCGGCCGCTGCGGATCGAATCATGGATTTTATCTCATCCGTGATGTGAGGGATAACCTGGACGGTACCCCCAAGGTACTCGCCGCGTCTCTCCTTATTGATGACGGAGTCATATATCTGCCCGGTGGTGAAGTTGTTGGTCCTGGACATGGGGGCATGGGTGAACCTCTCGTAGTGCCCGAGATCTAGATCGGTCTCTGTACCATCGTCGGTGACAAACACCTCCCCGTGCTGGTAGGGGCTCATGGTGCCGGGGTCGACATTGATGTAAGGGTCCATTTTCTGGATGGAGACATTCAACCCCCTTGACTCCAGCAGGGCGCCGATGGCCGCAGAAGCAAGCCCCTTCCCGAGCGAAGAAACCACACCACCCGTTACAAAGATAAACTTTGTTTTCATGCTCCCTCTCTCCCTGGGGTACGGGTGTTCCCCGCCTCCTTCGCCATTTCCATCATTATCCTTTCCACCCTCTTGAGATCCTCGGGGCTGTCTACACCGATCCCGGTAAAACCCTCGACCCGGACAACATCTATTCCCATTCCATTCTCAAGCGCTCTTAACTGTTCCAGCCCTTCAAGGCATTCCAGTTTCCCCATGGGAAGACTGACAAAATCCAGGAGAGCGTCCTTCTGGTAGGCGTAAATACCGATATGCTTCAGGCCGGAATCGCCACCGGTCCATCCGTACGGTATCGGCGACCGCGAAAAGTACAGGGCCTTTCCCTGTACATCCACCAGGACCTTGACCACGTCCGGATCATGATACTCTTCCGGCCCGGACAGCGGCGCTGCGGCGGTGACGATGGGTGGAGGCGCTTCGGTATCCATGGCCTCCAGAACAGCCCCGATCACCTCCGGTGCGATCATGGGTTCATCCCCCTGAATATTCACTATCACGTCGGCGTCGATGTTGCCAGCGACTTCCCCCAAGCGATCGGATCCGCTCCGGTGGTCCGGCGATGTCATCATGCAGTCGCCCCCGAACCCCCGGACGGCCGCGAAGATCCGTTTATCATCGGTGGCAACGATGACCCTGCTGATCGCTGTACATGCCAGGGCCCTTTCATAGACATGTTCGACAAGAGGTTTGCCCATCAGAAGGGCGAGGGGCTTGCCCGGGAAACGGGTAGATGCGAAACGGGCGGGGATGACTGCCACCGAGTTCAATACAGCTCCCTGAGACGGGCCCTCATCTGGTCAAGGGTAATGGGTACCGTCCCGACCTCGTTCACAACAACGCCTGCGGCGACATTGGAGAGCCGGGCGCAGTCCTCGAGATCCAGGCCGGACGCCAGGCCCAGGGCGATGGTGGCGATAACCGTATCTCCCGCTCCGGTAACATCGTAGACCTCGCGGCCGACTGCGGGTATGTGAACCCATTTACCGTCACCTGTAAACAGGGTCATACCCTGGTCCCCGCGGGTGATGACGAGGGATCTGCAGTCCAGTTTTTCCATAATCATCCTGCCGGCTTCAATGATGGCATCCATGCTGTCGATAATAATCCCCGCCCCTGCGGAGGCTTCCAGCAGGTTGGGTGTCAGGACGGTCACCCCACGGTAGATGGCAAAGTGTTTGACCTTGGGATCCACGGCCACCGGAACCCCTTCCACCTCCGCCATGGCGACGATCTCCCGGACAAGTGTGGGCGTGACAACCCCCTTGGCGTAATCCGAGATTACCAGAGCCCCGCAATCGTCCAGGAAAGATCGTATTGCCCCGAGCAGCGTCCCCTCCTCATCCCTGGACAGAAGGGTGGTAACCTCCCTGTCCACCCGAACGACCTGCTGATTCTGAGCAAGAACCCGTGTCTTGATCGTTGTGGGCCGATCCCCGCCAAGGAGGACCCCTCTGACACCTATGCCCTTTTTCCTGAGGTCCTGGGCAATCCAGCGGCCCATCTGGTCATCGCCCACCACGCCGCAAAGTTCTACCTTCCCTCCGAGAGAGATAATATTGTTCGCCACGTTGGCCGCGCCCCCAAGCCGCAAGGTCTCACGATCGACCCCGACCACCGGAACAGGCGCCTCCGGGGACATACGCGAAACGTCGCCCCATATGTACTGATCGATCATCAGATCGCCGACGACCAGGACCTTCTTTCCCTCGAGCCTGTTCAGGTGTTCTTCGTCCCTGGAGACAATTTTTTTCATAATGGACCCCTCGTTCCGTTTGATGCGGACTTTTTCCATTTTCATTAACCTTAGCATTTTTACAACGTGCGGTCCTTCTTGGCAAGGGGATGCTGAATCATACCGGGGGCAAATCGTTGCCAGCGCAGGGTTTTATTGGTATAAACGCAGCAACCTCGCGGGTCTCCTCCATCTGAAGATAAGTCCTTCTTGAGAATTTTCTCCAAATAGCCGAGAGGATACGGAAATTCGGGTTGGAATGAAAATTACCCTGTGAAAGGACCCATACACTGACAACGCTGAAAGAGTATATTCACCTCGTCGTTCACGATGGTGCATCGCCGGATGGTGGAGGAATCCAGAATATGGCCTACTGGATCGCACGTTCATTGAGATCCAGAGGGTTTAAAGTCGTTGTCGCCGGAAGAATCGACACTCAGGTTTTTGACGGAAGTGGAATTGAGGTATTCAGACTGAGAAAACCGTTCAGGACGAAAAATTCGAGCGACATAAGGTTGCTTCTGCTATTGCTGCGGCTGCGGTTCAGGTACGGAGAAAAGATCGTCTTTTATTCACTTCTGATCAACAACGTGAAGGTTTTCAGGTGGTTAAGACCAGCGTTAAAATGGAAATGCGTCAGTTTCCTTCACGGGAATGAGACCCTCAGGCTTTTTCACAAAAAGAAGGGTACACTCAGGAAAAATCTCCGGGCATGTCAACACGTATTTGCAAACAGCAGATACATAATGAAAATCGTTGAAGATTTGGGGGAATTTAATAATATTTCCATAGTTCCGCCCGGTATACCTGTCGAACGCTTCCTGAATCACCCCACAACAGTGCACGGAAATCCGGATATAGCATCGAAAGGTAAGACGATCCTTATGCTGAGCCGCCTGGTCAGACGGAAAGGACACCTAACGGTCATAAAAGCTGTGGCGAGCATCAGGAGCAGACATCCGGACATCCGTCTTGTAATCGCTGGATCAGGACCCTACCGGACGACTATTGAGGATATGATCAGGCAGGAAGGGACTGAGGATATGGTGGAGCTGCCGGGGTTCGTATCGGAGAACGACAAACTGGACCTTTACGCCTCATGCGACATCTATTGTATGCCCAGTGAAATTGATGAAAAGAATTTCGAGGTTGAGGGTTTCGGAATAACTTTCATTGAGGCATCAGCCATGGGCAAAATCGTGATCGGAACTGACACCGGAGGAATTCCCGATGCCATTGAAAGGGACAGATCCGGCTTCCTGGTCCGGCCCGGGGACCATGCCCAACTGGCCGATCTTCTGGATCGCATATTTACCGATCCCGTGAGCTTCCAACCCATTCGAAACTATGCCAGGCAGCGGGCTCTGTCGAATTTCAGCTGGGACAAGCAGATAAACCGGATCATTGAAAAATTGATGGCTTCGTGAGAAGTCATCAAAGCGCCAGAAGTCATCAAAGCTCCCATTTAGGGGCGCTCAAATCGAAGATTTGTGAGGAAAGTGAAAATGACACTTTTCGCTTTCCTCAGAAGCAACCGCAGTTTATTACGACCCTGGGACAATAGAACGCTATGAAAAGAATCCTGATCGTTCGGTTGAGTGCCATCGGTGACGTCGTCATGGCATCGCCCCTGATCGGCGCCTTCCAGAGGACCTATCCGGAGAGCAGGATCTCGTGGCTGGTGGAAAAAGGATCGAAGGATGTCCTGTTAGGCAATCGGGATCTGGACGAGGTCATAGTCTGGCCGCGGGATGAGTGGCGGAGGCTTCTTAAGGGGTGGCATTTTATCAGGCTGTTCAAGGAGGCCTCCGTGTTTATCCGTAAGCTTCGGAAAAGGCCGGGATACGATCTGGCCCTCGATGCGCAGGGCCTGTTGAAAAGCGGGATATGGGCCTTCCTTTCAGGGGCGAAGGTCAAGGTGGGCATCGGGTCAAAAGAGGGCAGCCGGCTCCTCATGACCAGGGTCATCGACCGGAGTGGAGCATCGGACCGGATCAGTTCCCAGTACCTGCTTGGCGCCGAGGCGCTTGGTCTGGATACCTCCGATTTTTCCATGTGCATCCCCACGGGTCCCGAGGAGGACCGATTTGTGGATTCCGTCATGAACCGGGCCGGAATCGCCGACAAATACGCTGTTTTCTGCCCGTTTACGACCAGGCCCCAGAAACACTGGATCGAAGAGAGATGGGAAGAACTCGCCCGTCGAATTAGTAGTGAATTCGGCATGCCGGTTCTTATACTCGGGGGGCCCGGGGATAAGGAGGCCGCCCGCCGGATCAGGGGGGTGGACGTGAAGTGGTCCATCGACATGGTGGGGGAAACGACTATCAAACAGGCCGCCGGGCTTATCAAGAGGTCCTCGCTCCTCGTGGGAGTGGACACCGGCCTGACCCACATCGGGGTCGCCTTGGGCGCCCCCACCGTTGCCCTTTTCGGGGCGACTTGCCCCTACATTGACACGGGCAGCGACACGGCGGCGGTCATCTATCACCCGATGGAGTGCTCCCCCTGTCGAAGAAGCCCCACCTGCGAGGGGAAGTTCCCGTGCATGGGGTTCATAACGGCAAATGAAGTGATGGAGACCGCAAGCGGCCTTCTGGGGGAAAGATGACGGGCCCGCTGAAGATCCTCCACGTGGAAACCGGTATGCACCTTTACGGGGGAGCCCTCCAGGTCTATCACCTGCTTGATGGGTTAAAGCACAAAGGGGAAATAGAAAACATCCTGGTATGCCCAACGGGAAGCAGGATCGGCATTGAGGCCAAAAGCGTTGCGGACAGGGTTTACACAGTGTCCATGCGCGGAGACCTCGACTTACCATTCATCCTTCGATTGACGAGGATCATTCATCAGGAAAGGCCGGACATCGTCCACCTCCACAGCCGGAGGGGCGCAGATATCCTGGGCGGAATTGCGGCGAAGCTGACAGGCACGAGATGCATACTGACGAGAAGGGTCGACAACCCCGAACACCGCCTGATCGCAGGGCTCAAATACGGCCTTTACAACCACATCATCGCCATCTCCAACGGCATAAAGGCCGTCCTCGTCAGTGAAGGCGTACCCACCGAAAAGATCTCGTGCGTGCGAAGCGCCGTTGATGTGGAAAAATACTCCCAACCGGGCGACAGAAAGTGGTTTCTGAAGGAATTCGGTCTACCCGGGGATGCCAGGACCTGTGCCGTAGTGGCCCAATTAATCGAACGCAAAGGACACCGGTACCTTATCGAAGCGATCCCGGAAATCCTCAGAAACTGCAGTGAAGCGTACTTCCTCTTCCTGGGAAAAGGACCCATGGAGGCTGAGCTGAAGCTCCTGTGCGGAAAGTCGGGTATCTTGGACCACGTAATCTTCGCCGGTTTCCGGGATGATCCGGAGAGGGTCATCCCCTGCCTGGATCTTCTGGTCCATCCTGCCCTGATGGAAGGCCTGGGTGTTTCCCTCCTCCAGGCGGCCGCCGCGGGGGTACCCATTGTCGGAACCCGCGTGGGGGGAATACCGGAGGTAGTGAGGGATGGGATGAACGGGTACCTGATAGAACCCGGTTCAACCGGGGCAATAACCGATGCCGTCGTCAGACTTCTGGCTCGGCCCGACTCGGCCCGAGCCATGGGACTGGCGGGCAAGAAAATGGTTAGGGAAAGCTTTTCCATTGAGGAGATGGTGGAAGGAAATCTGAGGGTCTATCTCAACATGCAAAAAAACAGATCGAAAGGTTGATCGCAGCCGGCTGATGCACAGCACCTTTACTGGTCTGCACTATGAGCCACCACTTCTACACCGATATCCGACAACATTCGCTCGAACTTTTTTCTCTGCTCTACACCCTTTTCCTTGACCACATCCAGGCCGTAGGACACGACCCGGCAGCGGCCGCCTAGGATCATTTTGGCGGTCACAAGCCCGGTACTGGAAAATCCGATGACTATTTTGTATGGATGGTTGACAAGATAGTCCTCCAGAGGTTTTTCCGGCTCAATTTCATGGTAATCCGGAAGGAAAAAATCCCTGCGTGGGTCCCGTGGATGCCTTTTGAAATGGATATCCTCAATTCCAGCCCCATCGAGAAACTGATGAATACCATGAGCGATGGAGACAACCTCACGGTCCGACAGGTGACCCATGGAGGACATGGGTTGGCTTAGGACAAGAGCGTTTCTCAAGTCGCCGTCTTCGGTGGATTGAACGGATTCACTGTAAAACGACGGCAGCTCAACAATTTTCGAAGGCTGATACTCATGCGGGATATCGGGAAGGACATAGATACGGTCAACTATCGGATCATCGGAACCGGTTCTGTCGCCTTTGAAGATATAATAGTTCAGCGAAGGGAAGACCAGCCGGCGGAGCTTTTTCAGGTACTGTCCAATCTTCTTGGATATGCCAAGAGGGTGTCTTTGTACGTTCAACAGACCGTCTGGGATGAGCCTCACGGTGAAACGGGCTTCAGGGAAGGAATGCCTGAGGAAGTTTATATGGTAATTAACAGCCTCCGTGTCAATAACGGGGGCGTGGAGCCTGATGAAACCCGCATCCGGACACTTTCCTGCCACGATATCCAGGTTTTCACGTGTCCGGCAGATCTTTCCGAAGATTCCTCCCTTGGGGTAAAAACGAGGCCAGGGAAGGTAAGTGACGCTGTCCCATCCTTCTTCGGAAACGATCTTCGAGAGGAAATCCCGGGTGAAAAACAGATGGCGGGCCTCATCTCTGCAGAACCGCTCCGCGATAATTCGGGCGCAAAAGTAATGCAGGGGAGACGCGACCATAAACAGGTTGATTGTCGTTCCTCCCGCTCTACCCATCGGCAGTTTTCCCCCGGCACATCAGGCCGATCGTCTATCTATTGATATCCGGTTCATGAACACGGACGAAAACTTCAGTCATCCCCCAAAATTCTCTCAAGGAATTTCTGGAGCAGGCGCGAATTTTCTTCATCTGAGTAGTCTTTCACAAGTCCTGCGTAACCCGGATCTATGACACCCGGGGCCATCTTTCTGTAAAGATTCCCAAACTCCTTTTCCAGCAACGAATGATCGTGCTTATATTCCATGATTTCCTTTAATTCAACTCCTTCCCTGTATCTTACGACACCCGGCAGTGACAGGTACCAGGGACGTCCGAAAACCAGAACAGATTTACCACCACAGATCGTTTCCCATCCCGCCGAGCCGGATATGACAGCTGTAAATTTGGCTTTCTCGATCAGACTGTAGGTGTCTATGTTTCTCGACAGGAGTGTTGTTCCCGGTATCCTCGCGAGCCTTGTGTAAAAATACATGCCACGCTGCCTGTACTTCTGCTTCGGGTTTTCCTTGACGTAAATTTCCCAACTATCCGGAATGAGCACGCGTAATCTTTCGATCGCACTCAACTGATCCGCGAATTCCCCTCCGAGAGCGGAAGTTGTCAATTCCGGTTGAAGATGGAGCGGGAAATATACGAAGGGAACATCCAGATTCACGTGCTTTACTTCCGTTTTACTTTGAAATCGCCGGAATTCACAGCACGCCTGATATTTCTGGAAAACTCCGGAAAGTGACATGGGTTTTCTCTTCCGGGAATTCGCCAACTGCAGAAGATCGGCTACCAGGCTGGACCGGCAGTGATGCCTCACCGGTTTAATATTTTTCATATATATATAATCTTTTCTAAACCCTTTCGGCAGGGAAATCCTCCTTGTGTCCTGTTCGGAGGATACATCATTAAAAATACCGAAGTCATCCAGGCTTTTCACGTAGAAAAATCGGTTCGGAAAGAATGACTGATAGGTGATAATCACTTTTATCTTTAAGGCCTTGGCGACACGATACAAAATATAGTCAGGCCCAAACACCGGCGGTCCTGAAAGAATGACAACGTCAACTTTATTGCCGACGATAAGATGCAAAAAATAATCGACATATATGTGAAAAATATGTTTCAACTCCTGGACAGGCTTCCCGGAGGACAGGGACACACGCGAATACATATCCATAAAAATTGGGAAAGCATCCAGAACAGATGAGGTTATATGACTGCAGTCGCCTGAATAAGCAGGGTCTAAAAACTTTAATTTATAAACAAAATCATTAATATGATGCGAACATTCTTCAGCATGACCAAACCAGGCGGCCACTTCAAGCAACCCTTCTTTCTCAAGGGATTTTATTGCTGCGATTCCACTTGGGCTGAACCACCCCCATATTATACCTAAAGCACGCTTTCCATCTTTCATATTGAGCATCCTAAAATTTTGGTTGTTGAGGGATGTACCGCTATCCTTCCTAAAAAATACCGGTTCTGATGCCGGTCCTTGGATTTCATGGCGTTATAATTATTGAAAGACAGCAGAACCGAACAGCGGCTGGACAGTCTAATACCGTGTGGGAATGGCTGGGGGGCCCCTCTTTTCAGGTCTCCGTATATATGTTTCCCAAAGACGATGTCAAGATATTTTGATGTCTTTCACCTTGGGACAGCGGCAAGGTTATGAGGATGAAAACGCGCCGCCGGGGGATATGGCCATCCTGAACCTGAGCGGTTCGGCAGGGCTGTCGACCGGATCCGGTTTCGTCGTATCATCCATTTCCAGGAGGGAAAATGACACACGGCAGAAATAGGTCTTCCCCACCCTGTGGGATGTCACCAGACCTATGACAGCCGCTACGGTCCTGTCGACATCGATTCTCAAATGTTTCTCGCCGTCCCCTATCCGCACCAGGCCCTCGGTGATACCGATGCCGCTTGATGCCGACACGAGAAACGAAACCGGCAAGCCGTGGTCGACATCCACCCCGTACAGATCGAACCTCTCCTCCAGCTTTCCTCCATTGTGAGTACTGTAAAACAGGGATTCATAATCGAATACCTCAGGATTCAGGGCTACATGACCGAGCCTCAGGGAACCGACGGGCCGGGCACTCCAATCAAGACAATAGTTCAGCTCCACCCGCGGAACGCCCCGGTTGACGATTATCTCCTTATGAACCGGTCCCAGTTCGGTCTGAACCGACCCACGGATTATGATGGAAGAATCCCGCCGCAGGACCTCCGGTTCCACCGGATTGAGATCGGTCACTTTGGGTCTCCCGGGCGACTCCAGAACGAGATGACCGGAATAGAAATCGGCTCCCCATCCGATATCATCGAAATACCCATGCGGCAGGGTCCCGCAAAGAGACGTTTCCCCGTATCCGGTAAACCGCAGCGTTTCGAAAGCGAGCCCCCTTCGGCAGTTTAGCTGAAGGTAAATATCGTCTGTCTCAACGAAAAGGTAATTCCTTTCCCTTCGTGTCTTTCCCTTGTGGACCGCAGTCGGCAAGGGGGCGGTAGGTTTTTTTTTCGACATTCCTGATGCAGAACCGGCGCCGCATACCCAGGTTTCCATATCGCTCAGCCTGGTCTTGAAGTCTTTCCAACGCTTTTCAGAAATATGAGTCCGGAAATCGCTGCTCCACAGATAGCATAGTTCCTTCCAGTCCTCCTCGGATGCCTGTTGACTGCTTTTCAGGATTTCATAAATTCGCCAACAGATGGTATTGACGCCCAAGTCATCCCTGCCGGTAACAGCCCAACGGGTGATGTTGTACTTGCCCTGTTTTTTTACTGGAACAGGGGACTCCGGGGATTCAAGACTTAACCTGTTTCCCGCACCGGAGTGATCCATCCACTCAAGGACACTCCACGGAGAAACCGACTGGAAACGATCATCCGCCATAAGAGTCTTAAAGAGAAGTCGAATTCGTTCCCACTCATTGAATTCAATGGGTGCCTCCGTATGGAATCGGCCCGGTCGAAAATCGAAAATCTCCACGTCGTTCCCGTATAAGGACATTGCCCTGGCATCACCTGATAAATGGGAGACCAGATATTCGAGATATTCATCGATCTCCATCTCACCGTGGGCGTAGCGCTGGAACTTCTGAAAGGCAATGGATTTATTCCACAGGAGCGGAATCTCCTCGCCTCGCCGGCCACGGGCTATCTGAGGGAGATAACGCCATTCCGGATTCCATTCCGGGTGGAACCGTGATGGGTTGTCCCATTCCATGACGATACCCTGATACCCGTTGTCCAGGTAATGTTGGATCATACCGGCAGAATAAGCCTGTTCGTTGACCAGGGCGACCCCGGGTTGCATCCCCAGAAGATCTCGGTATACCCTGTTTCCGATACGTAAGTTGGCGGTGTTGACCTCGGCAGGAACAAGCGGACCGATGATCTGAGAATAACCGGACCCAACGAACTCGCAAGGACCTTCATTAATCAACCGCTTGAGTTCCCCGATCCATGAGGGGTCAATGACCGCCACGGTTTCCAGGGTAGAGGCTGCCGCCTCGATACCGAAAGGAAATCCTAGTTCCTTTGCCAGGTGAAGCAGGGGCCAGTAGCAGTTACGAATCACTTCGGGACGCTGGTCTTCCTCGATGGAGGAATAGGCAAGATTGAGGTGAAATACCGTGTATAAATGTAGAGGTTCCAATTTACCCTGTTGTATTACCACCTGAGGCCAACCATCCACCATCAATAACGATAGTTTGCCCGGTGATATAACGTGAAGAATCCGACGCAAGATACAGTACCGCACCTGTAATATCTGAGGGAACTCCAAGACGACCCATTGGAATACAGTTGATATTTGCCTCCCTGGTGTTCGCATCCGACAACAGGTCTTGCGTCATTACAGTTTGTATTCTTCCGGGGGCAATCATATTGACGGCTATATTATATGGCGCTAATTCAACAGATAAAGTTTTCAGAAATTGCGACATCCCCCCTTTGCTGGATGCATAGGCAGAAATATGAATTAATCCTATTTTCGATGTTAATGAAGTAATCCCAATGATCCTGCCATAATTACGGTCCATCATGTATTTTGAAAAATACTTACACACCAAAAAAGTACCCGTAAGGTTTACGCCAATAACCTTATTCCACTCATCAAGACTATATTGGTAAAAAGGTTTTCTTAATTGAACTCCGCTTGCTATCACCAGGATATCGACGCGGCCCCACTTCGTGATAATCTTACGTGAAAATTCATTGACACTTTCCTCATCGGGCAATTCCAACAAATGGAAGGAAAGTCTTACCTCACTTTCCAAATATTTTCTCATCCTTTCGGATATGGAATCTTCAGAGTGGCCGGTTATTATTACTTCAGAATGTGCTCTCAACAGACTCAGCGCAATCTCTTCGCCTATTGAACCAGTTCCGCCAATAACAACGGAAACCCTGTCAGATAGATCAGCCTGAATATTCCGGTCAATACTTTCTTTCATGTACGCCCCACCAAGCACATTTCGTCCACCCGCCATCGATGACAATCTGCTGACCATTAATGTGTTTTGATTCTTCTGAGACCAGAAAAGCCACCAGATTTGATACGTCCTCTGTTTCACCTATCCTCGTATTGGGCGTCCTTCCAATCATTCCGGCTTCAACATCAGGGCTCTGAGATAAGAACCAGGAGGTCCTTGGCGTTCTGATTGGTCCCGGTGCGACGGAATTTACTACTATACCGTAGCTACCCCACTCAACCGCCAAGGCTCTAGTAATCCCTTCAACGCCGGATTTCGCAGCATTATAGGCCACCCGCTGGGGATAGGTCGCTACGTTATGAAAGCTGGTCAGATTAACAATTCTCCCATAACGGTTCCTTACCATATTCTCGCCAAAGACTTTGCAACATAGAAATACCCCGTCCAAGTCCGTTCTGAGAACTGATTTCCATTCTTCAAAATCAAGTTCTTCCGTTTTCCCGGATGAGGCGGGTGCGGCTGCACATGTAACCAGAATGTCGATTTTCTTCCACATACCGAGAATTTTATTTTTCAAATCATTTAGCAGGCTTTCATCCCTTACATCGCATGCTGCGTGTATCAGCCTCCCAGAATCTTTTCCAATTCTCCCGGCAACTGTTTTGACGTTTTTTTCAGATTCACCAATTAAAACTACACTTGCTCCCTGTTCATACAGTTTTTCCGCCACTGAAGCCCCTATCCCACTTCCGGCGCCGGTTACTATCGCGATTCTTTCTTCTAGATTGATCATACTGAGACTCCTGTTAGATTTTTTCCCACTCCTTCTTCTTC
>JAADHJ010000044.1:133798-134111 GCA_013151915.1 Deltaproteobacteria bacterium | reverse complement strand
CTTTCTCTGCCTAACTCCGCGTTAAAGCTTTTGACCTTCCCTTTCAACCCCTCTTTTAAAACCCTGGGGTTTCTTTCCAGAGTCCTGGCCGATACGCCGGTCGTAGGATCTTTGGGGTGTGAATTTCAGCATTTCCAACCAACCGGGTCAGGTTGAATCCAAAAACCTTATTCGCCCGGCCACAACCGTAAAGAACTCTCGTGACCACACTTCCACCGCTGAGGCATCCGTGAAAAAGCCCGGTGCCAGACCCCGGCAAGAAAAGCAGCGCTGAACCGGGCTATCGAATGGCCAATTCAGCATATTTCAGGGG